>JAGOVR010000166.1 GCA_018060635.1 Bacteriovoracaceae bacterium | reverse complement strand
CGGCATACGTTTACAAGAAGTAGCCGATGGTTATCAATTTAGAACTAAAGCGACCTATACAAAATACATCAGAGATTTATTCAAAGTTTCTACTTTGCAGTTAACACCAGCAACACTTGAAGTGCTCGCTATTATTGCTTATAAACAACCTATTTCCAAAAGCGAAATTGAAAAAATGCGTGGAGTAGATAGTTCACATCTTGTGCGAACTTTATTAGACAAAAAATTAGTTAAAATTCTAGGCAGATCAGAAGAGGAGTTAGGAGCTCCCACTGTTTATGCAACTACCGCTGAGTTTTTAGACGTATTTAATCTTAAAAATTTAAATGATCTTCCTCCTGAATATGATCTGCAAGATTTGATTCAGAAAAATGTGGTAGGGGATGCCATGAGTCTTAAAGAAATTGTAGGCAGAAGTAAAAAGAATAAGTTTTTCTTTGATGAATTAGATGAATTAGATGAAATTCAAAAAACAGTGAAGGCCATTGCCACTGAAACAGAATTTACTCGTACTCTTAAAGAAGAGAATAAGAAAAAAATGAGCGAGGAAGAACAACCTACAGAACCTCGTAGTGCTTTTGATGTGATGGAAGATTTTGTGAATAAAGCTCAAGCTGAAAGTTTAGAAGCTGAACTTAACGCAGTACAAGAAGATATGGAAAAATTAAATTCAGCTTTTCATGCAGAAGAAGAACAAGCTATTGAAATCTCAAGTGAAGAAGCAAATGAGGATTGGACAGCAGAAGAATCTCCCTTTAAAAAAAGTGAGAATGATGCTACAGAAGAAAAACTTCTAAACTAAGAAGTTTTTTATTATCCCAAAAACGGCCGTGAGGTCGATTGCAAGGAGTCCCTTATGAGTGAGTCAGAATCTCCCCTTATTCGTTTACAAAAAGTTATTGCCGATAGTGGTATAACTTCTAGGCGTAAAGCTGAAGAGCTTATTGTACAAGGTCTAGTTAAAGTAAATCGTAAAATTGTAAGAGAGTTAGGAACTAAAGTTGATCCAAGCATTGATGTGGTGGAAGTAAACGGAGAAATTTTAAATCCCCAGTTTATAGAAAAAATATATCTAGTCCTTAATAAACCGCGCGCTGTTATGTGTACTGTCTCGGATCCTGAAGGAAGAGAGACAGTTCTGGATTATTGTAAAGGGATTAAGATGCGTCTTTTTCCTGTAGGAAGATTAGATTATCTTTCTGAAGGTCTCATTATTATTACTAATGATGGTGATATTGCTCACGAAATTATGCACCCTAGGCATGAAGTTATTAAAACTTACGAAGTAAAAGTTTTTGGAAAGGTAACTGAAATAGTTCTTAAAAAAATGCGTCAAGGAGTGATGTCTAAAGGGGAGCTGTTAAAACCATTATCCGTAAAAATTGTAGGAGAGCTTCCTAAAAAAACATGGATTGAAGTGCAATTAAAAGAAGGCAAAAATCGTGAAATTAGAAGGCTGTGTGAGGAGCTAGGTGTCACCGTTGATAAATTACGGCGAGTAGCTATTGGCGGACTCACTATTTCTGGAATTGCTCCAGGTAACTTTGATATTTATACGCGTAAAAAACTTTTGCAACTAGTGCGCTCAGAATATGCTCCCGCTAAAGGTATTAAAATAAAAAATAAAAAGCACGGCAAATCAGAAGTACTTGCGGCGGATGATCCAGCTTTTATTAAGTACCGTAAAAAGCATTATCAAATGACTATTCGTCGTACTAAAGAAAATGAAGCGGATAAGGAACAAAAAGAAGCTAAGCTAAAAACAAGAAATTAGTTATCATAGTTAGCAACATCTGCGGATTGTAATTTTTCCAGAAGATCATCAATGGCCACTTCCAAAGCTTGATCTCCGGTAGAGTTTTTATGGGCACAGTTGGATTGTTTAATCATGCAACCTGTAAGGTGCATAAGCTCTGAGCTTAAGGTAAAAAAAGTACTTTCATCCCCAGTTTTAAGTGTTCGCACCATGACCACACAAGCATTTTTAATCAGGCGTATTTGCTGAGGAGAAAGATCTTTTGTATCTAGTTGAATGTTAAGTAGACGCTCTTGCACTTCATTTTTATTATTAGATTCTTTCATGGATCAGAAACTCCTTAAGGTGTTAAAAGGGGATGTCTCCCTTTCGGTCATACTACTAATAATTTTAGCGGTTTATGCCAGAGTAATTTGCTTTAAGATAAGGCTTAAGTGCTAGACATTACTTAAGATGAGTTCTATAATCACGCCTCAATCATTATCAGACGCGGGGTGGAGCAGCCTGGTAGCTCGTCGGGCTCATAACCCGAAGGTCAGAGGTTCGAATCCTCTCCCCGCAACCAATCCTAAATTTGCATAAAATTTTCAAAGTCTACATAATTATTTTGGAGAATAAATTCCCCTAAAATAGCAATTTTTTCAGGATCCATTTTTTGAATTTGTTGTTGATCGTATGAAATAAAACTAAACTCCTTTTGGAAATATTTTTCAAAAAAAGAATGAAGATCCTGTTGGTTTCTTTGATTTATTTTTTTGAGAAGATAATTTTGAAGTAGGGGGGATATGCGAACATAAGAGGAACCACTATTTATTTTAGGGATAATATGTAAGATCCATCCTTCTTCACGGTCTTGGATGAAAAAACCTAAAGAAGTAAAAGAGAAAAACTTTTTCCAAAAAGACTGATGATGTTTTAATTTAGATTTTTCAAGTAAAGGATGCCAGATATTTTCTTGTGAAGTCTCAAAAATAACAGGTGTTGCATTTTCTTGATGACTTAATAAAGCAAGCTCCGCCAAAACCCAAGGGATGAGATTATATTTATTGGTTCCACCGACACTTCTATTCTGAAAGAGAGAAAGACAGGATAAAAATATTTCCTGTTCTCTAGGGGTCTGAACGGCAGTAGAATTATTT
>JAGOVR010000165.1 GCA_018060635.1 Bacteriovoracaceae bacterium | reverse complement strand
TCATATTGAAAAAGGATTAAGTCTCGAAGTAGCCTGTAACTGGATGGAACATGAAGGCTTTGATACGATATTTTTTTCAGTAAAAAGACATCCTCAATTTTTTTCGCAAAGTTTTGTAGTTGCCTACGCATATATGGAATAAAAGCTATTTGCAAGACTCCAGCCTTAGGATAAATCTCTTCTTTGGAACAATTAGGCAGAGAGGCTAAATTTTTATCGTCAATTGCTAGATGAAGCTCAACCAGACTTCGTACAAAAATTTATCTAAAATCCCGTTTTCGAAGAATGGAACAAAATAAGCCTGAAATCACTGAAACGAGCTTACACTCCCGAATAAAAATTATAGCTTCTCTTTCTGTTTTAAAAACTATGGAGTTCTCATCTAAATGCTTTCTAAAGCAGTGCTCATAATCTGCCATTATCCTATGCTGCTTTTCTTAAAAACTGCATTTCATCAGAGCAAGAAATAATTTTCGTTGAATCTACAAGAGTGATTTTCACCTTAATTGTGCAATTAGGTATTAGAATTTATACATAGGCCTGGCTAAGAATTCAAATGCTCCTGTTTTATACAAAACTGCGATATCTGCATTAGCCATCCAATAGAAATAAAGCAATATCTAGTTCATGCTCCAAGGGTTCTTACAAATCATGAGAGATATTCCTTCGCTACCGGCAGCTCCCCTTGCAGAACCTCTTCTCAAACTAATTAATCAAGGCCCTTCGACCTCAATGCTCGGCATAATAAAAACAATCCTAGCAGAAGGCCGCATGAAAGAAGTAGAAAAAGAATAATTGGAGGAATCTTTAATAAAAATAGTTTTTACCGATGTACTCATATAACAATTCAGATCACTTTTAGTCGATTAGCCCAAGAAATACTTATCTAACACTTTTCCTAAGTAGACAATAGTGAAAATCTAACCTAATATTGCACTGCAGGATTAGCTCAGTTTTTCTCCATCGCTCGAGACACCTATAGAACTATCCAAGAACTAAAATTAGATTATGATCGTTATCAACTAGAAGAAAGTATGAAAAGAGGCTAAACTTCCTTTCTACGAAATATTAGTAAGCTCTTATACCTATCGAACATCGTTATGTTTTTGTAAAGAGCCATTTTCATTAGCAGCGAATGCAAAAACAACATATAACCTTATATTTTTCATACCTATATCCGAATCGAAAGATAGCTCAAAAGATAAAATGTTTCTCGATTGCTCATGCCACTAATGTTAAGTTACTATGATTAAAATTAGCTTCCTCTCAAACTAGAACAATATCTTCTTGATATTCGCCCCTCAGTATTAAACTTTTAATCGATCGGTCAAAGCGAGAACGATTCACCCAGAATATCTCCTTCAAACTCAGGAAAAGGAAGACGAATCAAATAAAATTTAAAAACAGAATAAAGCAAACAAGGAAAAGGCATTAACTCTATTCTCAAGAATCTTTAGTAAATAAAAAAAAAGAGAGAATAAGCCAAAGAAAGAAGCATTTTACAAGAAAAATAAAAATAAGCAGCTGAGTAAAAGAAACAACTATATTACAGTGTAATTAACTAGAAAAGAGTAGTTTAATATGGAAAATCGAGATAAAATGATGTCGATTACAAATATCTACTTGAGTTTGATTCCGCCAAACAGAGTGATAAACCCTATGGATACCATGACCTCAATTTATTAAATCTACAAACTGATGAAGAATTGCCTTATATTTAAGATGCTACAGCCATAATGAAAAAGTATCGCAAACTTTGGCGTTTTCTCTTCTTCAAGTTTTCATCATGTGGACTCAGAGGTCATGGCGAAGGCCAACAACCTGAATAAAAAATCAATGGAGCAGATATTTTAAAATTTTTAAAAGATTATTAACTAGATTTGCTGAGCAAAGAAAAAGTCCTTGCCCTCATTAAAAGAGTTAATGAAACTCAAAAGAGAAAATCAGATCCCAGCAGTATGACCTATTTAGGATTCGAGGAGTACATTTTACAGTATTGCTATATCGCCTTTGGAAAGCAATACCCTCAAAATCCACCTGGAAGACAGATCTTGCACCTAGTTGAGCATCTAAGGTCAATTACTGGAGCTAAAGGAGGATCAACAGATATGTTCGATTCTCCGTAGTAGATGTACTTCCAATAAACATAAGTTATAAGATAGTTCAATAGAAGACTCAGCTAAAATCCAGATTACCCCTTGCCATAAGGCTACAAAAAAGTTCGTCAGGTAGAGCTTAAATTTCATTACTCTTTAACTGATTTCCAGAAAGGAGTAAAGCCAAGTTATCAAGCAGCTTCCGAGGTCCTAGACGACATTTTATTTAACACTCTTGGCTATAGAATGTTGTAACCCTTAACCACTAGAGAGTAAAAATGCTTAGCTAGACCAGTTCTTTTCCAAAAAATAAAAGAAAAAATGAAAGATTATTCTGGAGGCTATATGATCCCCAAAAGATCAGCTTACCTCCCTCGTATAGAAAAAGAGTCCTCTCCAGCTAAGCCATAGTTTCATTTGTTTATCAACTTTAGCCTAGGAATTCGATTGGGAATCGCTGGCACTAGCCAAACTGATAGAGTTATAGCCTAAGAAGTAGCATATTGGCTTGATGATGCCCTCGATGCGGTGGATGCGGGTAAGTTAAAAGTAGGTAACAAAAGTAAAACCCGTGTTCAAAATTAGTTAATCAGAAGAAAACGATCAGAAGCTTTACAATACAGGGCAGAGAAGCAAGAACAATAGATGAGGTAAAGAATCAGAGCTCAAACTTTGAAACATTAGACATAAAAATTTCAATAAGACCAAAAAGAAAAAGACAAAAAGAAAAGATAATAAATGAAATTACAGAGGCAGAAACGTAAAGAAAGGGAAGAGCTGATGATTCAAAAGAAGAAGAT
>JAGOVR010000047.1 GCA_018060635.1 Bacteriovoracaceae bacterium | reverse complement strand
CAAGGAGCATTCTCTTGCCATTGTTGAACGTAATTCTCAGGTATCATAATCGCTCTCAATTGTTGTGTTTTCGATAATCATCCATTTTTTATTTCGAGTGCATCCTAGTGTTTCTAGTTCGCTTGCAGCAGGTACATAAAACAGTTGTTGGGTTAAGAGATACTCTTGTAGAGCATTGATGAGTGACGTTTTTCGTTCATTATCAACCGAATCGATGTTCTCAAGTATCCATCCTAGCCGTTGTACCCAAGCCTTTCCTTTGAAATTCTTTGCAAGCAGGGTAAGCTTTTGAGAATCTATGCTCTCTATAAGTTCACTCAATATGGTTGCAATGGCATTCAACCCTCCTACACGATGGGTATAAAGAAGTAAATCCATAGAGGTCACTTCTGGAGAAGATATTTTGAGATATCCAGTTTTCACATTAACGTCTTGAGTGGAAAGATTTTCAAGAGACTTTTTAGTAATAAACTCTATAGACACTTTTCCCTGGACAATAGGTGGGATCTGCTTATTAACAACCACTTGAAAAATCTGAGGTTTCTGGTGGGAAGCCCCATGATACAAAGCTGCCGTCAAAAGCCCAGCATAATAGTCCTGCTTCCAATACTTCATTAAGATAGGAATCAACTCCGCCGGCGGCAAACAGCCCAGCGCTCGGTATTCAGGAGGAATAATTACGAAGAGGTTTTTAGCGGGGCTGATCAGTTCTCCTTTTTTCTTAAGGCGATAAACTCGCGAATTTAGAGTAACGTGAGAAATGCCCAAATCAGAAAGTGCTTTTTGCGTGGTAAAGGCGCTCCTTCCATGGGCACGAAGATCTTTGATGTAGGTTTCTAAAGTTACCATATGCGCAAAATGATGATTTACATTATTCTAGATATATAATAACTTTAATAAGGATAAGTTACAAGGAAGGAATGAAGAGGAACATAACTCTTGTTCAAACAAATGTCTACTTTTAGTGAAATTCTTACAAGCCATACTGAATTCTGCTATTTTGACACCACCACAAAAAGCTTTCTTTAAAACTCTTAGCTGAAGAAAATGCATTTTCAAGTAACTTCAGTTAAGCTCATTAACTTACGTAAAATGCACTTTGATGAGAGTCACTATTTAACGGTTAGTCCGCTTCTCTTGCATTTTTTTATATACCCATTACTCTTAATATTAATGTATTTTTAGAACGTTAAAGTGAGTGTTTCCTATGTGCAGTAAAAACAATGTATTTTCTCGATTTGTCTCAAAAAAAACTTTTTGATGAACAATTTCACCAATCTCATTTAAGACGACGATGTTTTTATTCATTAAAAGCGCTAAAGCATCCATACTTGATGTATTATACTTTCCATCTTCTTTATCTGAAGCACAATGAAGCCAGTTTGTATCATCGTAAGTATCAAAATACTCGGACGGGCTTGGTTTCATAAAATATGTTATAAAATTTTTAACCGTTTCTTCTTCACAACAATAATCCCATTTTCTTTTTACTAAGTTTTCAAAATTATTTTGTAGATTATTAAGGCGGTTTAAGAATTCTTCTTGCTGCGAGTCTTTGTTGGGTAAGTTCTTTAAAAATTCAGTAAGTTGTTCTCTTATCAAGCAATCTACTTCAGAAGAATTGAGTGATTTTTTTATCTCATTCATCAATTTTTGTGCTTCTTCATCTAAGCGTTTTTCTTCTTCGATAAATTTTTCATAATTACTATTTTGCATCTTTTTTGGTAATTCCATAAAGAGTTTATAAATTTCTGCGGCAATTAACGTACGAATCTGAGGATTAGCAACATTGTTCCATAATAATTCAACTGCATCGCTCCTTGTCATCCCCATAGCGCGGTAAGCACAATCTCCATCTCCCAGGATACTACATTCATGCAGGGCTAAATTTTTATCCTTAAGTCTTATGTTAAAAATCCTGCCAGTTTTATCAGAAGTAGCAGAAAGAGAAGATTCCCAGCTCGTTTGTGAATCCGTTGTAGGATAAAGCCTTTTAAACTCATCGTCGCTTATGCGACGAAAGTGCAAAGTTTCCTTAGACTGTTTTGAATTAAAACAAGAGATACACTTTAGGTTGTTATCATGATTTTTACCCCAAATAACAATATTCATTTTATTAATATGTGCCCAAGCTTCAATTATAGAAAGTGAAGGTCCTTTTCGTCTATTATTTTCATTATATTTTTTTGATAGCATCTCTCTAAACATTTTCAGCGCTGTATTATGTGATTTAGACCCCTTTTTTCCGTGTAGACCAAGCAATATAGCTTTTTCTTCAAAAGTATTTTGAATTTCTCCTTTAATTATTTTTTGTACTTTACTATCATGTATATTTTCAACAATGTCATTGAAAATTTTGTCTTTTGTTTTTCCTAATGTTGCAAAAAGATCGTTTCCATCCATAATCCTCATAGGTTCATAAAGTATTATGGAAGAATTTTTAAAACTGACATCGTATTTAAATACATTACTATTATTTAAAGGAGAGGTTGATTGTTCTTTTTGTGCAGATTTTCCTTTAAATAACTGGTCAATTTTTGCTTCAATTAAGATTTTTTTATATTCTTCCAGTCTGCCTCTAAAAGATAGCATCTTATTCGAGTTGCTCTGTAGGCCAGAAGATAACAGAAGCTTCTCTAAAATACTAACAACTCTTTTTTTATGAGTGTTCTCTTCTCTATCATAGAGTTTTGACACATCATGAATGTGAGCTAAGTAGTTTCTATTTAATGTCATATTTTTGATATCAGAACGTATCTTACTAATGAATGTATTTAAAATTAATGTTTTTTGAGAAAATTTTTCCATATCTCTTAAACGTGGCAAAGTCTTCTTAATAGCTTGTAGAGCTGGTTCTAGCATTTGTATTTTAAAATCACAGGCCATTAAAATTTTCATATCAGAAAGTTTCTCAAAATTCAGTATGTTATCACCGTCAATAAGATACTTGGTCAGGTCATTTAAGATTGTTTCTATATATTCAAAGTTATAAGAAACGGTTGAAAAGTTATGATTTTTTTTAAAATCTTCATATTCATTTTTTCTATTTTGTACTTTATTCCATATTTCTTTCGCGTGTAGTATGGAAGATTCTTTATTAACATTTATTTTTTCTAAACTTTCTAAGAAATGGATCTCTGTTAAAAATTTTCCATTGATTAAATCATCAATAATTCCATGGATTTTATTTTTTATTTCTATTATGAAATTTTTATGTTTTTCCGCATTTCCTAATAATTTTTTTACTTTTTCTATTTTTTCTAATGTTGGATTTTTATAAGCTTCTAGCAGTACCTTTGTCTCTGATTTTGATTTAGCGTTGTAAAGTTTTAAAAATTCTTCTTGTGATAAAATATTTTCTATTTCTTCAGAATTTGATAAATTTTCCTTTTTAATATCTTTTAATTTGATTTTATTTGCAAGAGTGGTAAGAATTTTTTCCTTCCCTTCTTCGCTCACAGTTTCTAAGCCATCTAAAGTTTTTAGAAATGGTTCGCGTTCTTCTTGTGATAAAAGAAAACTTTCAAAAAAGTTACGAAGCTCGTTCAAATTTTTAAATCGTGGTTCATTAGGAAATAGAACGCTGTTATAAAAATTCATAACGTCTTGAAAATTTTTTTTATTTAAATTTTGTTCTATTTGCTGATATAATCCTTGAACAATTTCTCTTAAAGAATAAAACTCGTCTTTTAATCCTGACCCTAGAGAAGTTGAAAATAGTTTTTTTATAAAATATTGTACATTACTGCGCTCTGGATGAGAAAAGGCATTCCTTAATGTAAGCATATCATTCCAAAAAGAGGGCATTAAATTATACAGTTCCTTACTAAGGTTTTTTCCTACTTCACCAGCAATTTGTAAGCATCTCATTAATACTGTGTGATGGAACGGTTGCCATTCGGATAATTCAAAGAAAGGAATTAGGTTCTCTATAGCAGAATAAAGTTTGCGAATTCCCAGGTAATCTTGAAGTACATTAAAAGGAGACTCAAAGATAATTTCTTTTTTATTCTTGTTTTTAATATTTTTGCAAGGTATTAAAAGGTTTAGTTCTTCATCTATAATTTCTGAAATAAGCAAATGCACATCAGCGAACTTTTCGCATAAAGATATGCAGAGATTTTGATCTAATTCTAAATTAGAATTTTTCAAAAAATAAGAAAGTGCAATAATTTTTTCCCATGGAATATGTTTGTATTGCTGAACTTCACTTGTTAAAAAGTGCTCTTCATAATAAGGGATATGTTTTTCTATAAGGTTGCCTATTTTTTTAATTTTGTTTTTGATTAAATTTATGTCCTTAGTTTGAATATTTAGGTTTTTTGTTTCTTCCAGCAAGAAAAAAAGCGGAACAATTTTTTGATGATAAGTTTGAATAGTCTTTAGAGTATAAAAGCAGCTCTTCAGCTCTTGTTCTTTGCTTTTTAGATGTTTAAAAAAAGCTCCGTGCTTGGGTTCTATCTCAGCAATAATTTCAGTAGCTTTACATAGCGCATGCAAATAAGGATTATTGCCAGCTGTTTTTCTTACAATCGGAGGAAAACTCTCTTTTTCAGGTTCTCCTATGGGAATAAGGCGAGAACTCACAGAAGGTAAGGCTTTTTTCAAGGCGAGCACTGCATTATTTACATTTTCTCTTTCTCGATATTCTTTAATCAAATAATATTGAGGGTCTACCTCATTACCTACGGTCCAATAAGATATATTAAGGGGATTGAGCGGGGCATACTCAGTTAATTGTTTCCATCTATGCTGAATGAAATCGTAAGATAAATGGCAAAATTCATCTCGCAGTTCTTTTATCTCTTGAGAAGAATACTCAGAGGTTATATCTAAAATGTTAGAGAGGTTAGCAATAATATCTTGCAAATAGCTTTTTTCAAGACAGTCAAGCTCATCATCAGCGGTAAGATCAATGGAAAGCAAAGATTTAACTGTTTTCAATCCTTCTATATCATACTGTATGTCTTGCACATTAATTTTCGCTGAAGATTGCTGAGAAGGCAGGTTAATTTTCTGTTCGTCGTCCATCATAGACCAAACTACAGAGGTTTGTTGAAGCAAAAGGATGGCAGTGATTAGAAAAAAAGCTTTGTTCGGGCCTTGAACAAAGCTTTTATAAAGTTTTTTGGAGGGAAGTTGCTTAGGGAAAGTATAGTCATTTACACATGGCATAAAATCTCCTTTGTTTGAAATTTAGCGAAAAGCCTTTCGTTGCTCTCACCTTCAGTAAAATTTTAAGAATCACTCTATACCATTCAATCAACTAACAAGGAATATTTACTATCATCAACAAAGATTACACTCCTGAAGAGGTTTTTGAAAGGTTTAAAAATTCTTTTGATTTTTTCCTGAGAAAGCTTGTAATATCAATCAAAATAAATAATAGGGAAGGATTTAATCGTGCTTTATGGGATTTATCAAAGATTTTAAAGCGTTATTAAAAGCTGTAATTGGTGCCGCGAGTTTACTTGTTTTTGCCTCCCTCATTTTTATTCCTTCTTACATAATCTTTGACTACCAACAATATCTCTCAGCTTACAAAAGAGAGCAACAAGAAGAAGTCAAATCTATTCAAGATAAAACAAACTCTCTTTTAGAGACAATCCAAGAACTGGCCAAACTTACGGGCGATTATATCGCAGCAACTAAAGGAGACTGTAAAGAAATCCAAAATATTTTGATCACTACCCCTCGCCTCTATGATCCAGGAGAGCTACCAAAAATCCAGAAAATTGCTTATTATAAGTTTTCTAACCCTTCAAAGCTGATTACGCGATATGATATTTTACCTTTGAAATCACCCCTCACTCCGGAAACTCAACCTTCTGGCAACAAAGCATTACATCGTTTTTTACAAGATCTTTTCGTAAGCAAAACTCCTATTGTGAATAGCAATAATAAGATAGAAGGCTTTCTTCAAATCCAAACCACCTTGCCAGAATTTAAAGCTTTTCTTGGCCCCTTGAGATCCATCACTTTTGATTCTTTGATCTTGCCTTCAGGAGAAGAATCGCAACTCCTTCAAAAAAAGCCTTTTGCCATTTATGCAAAACGCCCCCAAGGTCTATGGCAGTTTCTTTCTTCAGCTAAGGAACGCTATGGCATTTTTGTGTTCTATTTCTTTCTGTGTATATGTTGTTTCGTTGTTGGTACGCTGTATTCCCGAAAGAATATTCGAAAGAGCTATGAAAAACAAATTAAACACCTCAACGTTCAGAATGAGAAATTAACCGTTGACCTTGAGCAATCCAAAAAAGAAAGAGAAGAAGAGAAACAAAAATCTGCAACTGCTGAAGAAAAGCGCAAATGCCATAACACCACCTACAATGCCTATAAAACAATCCACTCTGATTTAAGTTTACGGCAAGAGGAGCAAAATTTACAGATAAACAAGGCATTAAATACATTTGTGAGGAATTTTAAAGAGCAAAGCGACGTAACTTTATCAGAACAGCAATTAAACATCTTACGTTCTTGCCTGCATTCCACTCATTCATTGGCAAATGGGTTGATTCTAAGAACAAAAAGCGAGCTTATAAAAGTCAATACGCTCTTTGAGGAAACAAAAAACCTTTTTGCTGAAAAAATCTACACCTCTAACCTTGATGTAGAAATAACATGTCCCAGCGACCTCAGTTTTATGGGAGATCAACTTTTTACCCAGTTCATTTTAATAAACCTTCTAGGAAGGGCGATTCATAGGGTCCCTCGGAATGGAAGCATTACGCTAAGTGCTACAGCTCAAGATGGAGGCGCTCTTTTTGAGGTCCGAGATAAAGGCTTTGTCATTGTTAATTCTTCAGAAAGGCTCATCAAAAAAGCCTTTGATTTTCTGATAGGTGAAGAGGATTTTAACAAGGTATGTATTCAAAATGGCTTGCAGTACCAATACTTAAGAGACGAAGAAGATTTCAATCATACAGCAATTTTTATCCCTGCCACTTCTGAGAGCGACCTTAGGGGTAATGTTGTTAATTTATTTAACAAAGAAATGGAGTTAGTATGAAGAAACTTAACAAATCCCCTTGTCGTTTTAATTGGCTCAATTGGTTCAGAACTTTTAGAATCTATGGTTTGGTCCTTCCCTTTTTAACATTATTCTTAGCAACCGCCTCCTCAATACCCTCTCCTCAAGTATGGAATCTTTCCGATGCAAATCCGGTTTTTGTAGGAAGAGAAGAACAGCTTCAAACGCTTGCTTCTTTCTTTAAACCAGGAGCTAAAAAAATAGCTGCTATTACAGGAGGGCCCGGTTTTGGAAAAACCCAAACTGCCAAACAATTTGCCCAAAAGTTCCGTGGGTCTTACGATATCATTTGGTGGTTTGATGCTAACCAGGATATTCCCAAGCAGTATGAACTGTTAGTCCTCAATCTTAATAAAATTCTTCCAAAAGAAGAACAAATCGTACCTGCAAACCTATCAAAGGAGGCATTGGTCGACACTCTCAAAGATATTCTGAGGCTTAAAGATATAAAATGGCTCCTGATATTTGATAATGCAGAGTCTTATGCTGAACTGGAGAGGTTTATCCCTGCAACTCACGATCAACCAGGCAAACACATCCTTCTCACCTCTCGTAACGCAACCATATGGCCAGATAAAGTAGACATAGGAAAATTTAAACGGCCTGAAGCGCTGCAGTTTGTTAAGCAGGCTCTTCCTCAAGAGACTGATGCTAATATAGAAAAACTCGCCGAAACACTCAGTGATTACCCCTTAGGATTAACAATTGCTGCGGCTTTTATAAAGACCCACCCCCCAACGACGATTCCCACATACCTTTCTTTGTACATGACAAGAACGGTCAAAAAGGCAGACCCTTTTATTAAGACCGCAGATCCTCTTTTAGAGGGGTATGCTAATGATGCTCAAACGCCTCTTGCTATCAGCTTAAAATTCATTGAGGAACAATCGCAAGAGGCTTTAAATACATTGTTTTTTATGAGCCTTCTCAACAGCAAGGATATTCCTGAGTCTTATATTGATATTTGGCTGAAAAAAACAAACTCTAAGCTTAGCACCGCAGAAGTCATAAAGATGATGAATGATCAATCCTTGATAGAAATTAAAACCGTGTATAAGGACAAGGATTCAGAGCCTACTCATTTCTTCTCCATTCATGATCTCATTCACCAGCTTATCCAGGAGAGCATTCCCATGGAAGACAAAAAAAAACTGATTGATGAAGCAACAAAAGCCATGTTGGAGGTTTTTGCAGGCCCATTTCAGCTCTTTGTTGCGAAAATCGCGCGAGATCCAATTCATTTGTTACAAGCTCAGAAATTGTGCAAAAGCGCAAAGGAAGCTTCCTACTCTAGCTCGGAGCTTCTGAAGCTAAAAGTATGCCTATTCCAGTGTTACATGAATGGTACCAGAGATTTTGAATCTGCAAGAATGATAAGGAAAGAGATCCATGCTGATCTTCAAGCCGGAATAACTCTGCCTCTCTATTATACTGCCCTTTTGAAATTCAGCGAAGGTTTTCTTGACTCTATTGCGACCCATTATGATGATGCTATCCACAATATGAATGAGGCCCTCTCCTTATTTGAGACTTCTGGAGACCATAAAAATGAAGTTTTCAGTGCTCTCACAAATCTTGTTCAGTACTATATTCTGCGGGGAGAAATTGAAAGAGCGGAGCCGCTTATCCTAAAGGGAAAAGAGATGTTTAAGGCTTCAAGTTCTGCTCTCTCTAATGGCAGCTTTATCTATGTTCTTTCTCTTGCTCTCATCGATCAAGGGAAGTTTCAAGAAGCAGAAGAGATATTAAATAAAGTGGGAGATTATCCAACTTTGAGTGAAGAATCCCCTCCCATTTACCATGGCGTACTCCTCCAAAAAGCAGCAACCTTGATTAAGCAGGGAAAGCTTCCAGAGGCCTTAAAAGCCCTAGAAATATGTGAAGCCAAGACAAATGCATTTTTTCAAGGTCGAAATAATACCTCTTTGTCTAATATTCTGCTTCTTAAAGGTCTCATTTCCATTAAGCAGAAAGAAAGCTCTCCTGAGCTTTTTCAGAACCTTGAAAAAACCCTTTTAATCTTTAATGATTTTTATCAAGGAGAGAAGAAGCAACGGCGCCAAGCTTATACCTATTTTGCGATAGGAAAAGCTTTCGATCTTAAGAAGGACTTTAAAAAAGCTTTAGAGAATTATTTAATAAGTGACGCAACTTACAACAACATTTTAAAAGAGAAAAAAATAGATGATGTGAGCGAGCTTTATAGGGACCTTGCCCTCTTAGGAATACGGATGAAGGATGAAGCCCTTGTTCATGAGTACCTCAAAAACCATATTCAAACTTTCGGGCGCACACATCCACGTACAAAAGAAATCCTTACCGTCCTTGCTCAGAACAGATTGCCCCTTCCTTTTTAATCTGTCGCCAGGTCTACCCACCACTCTGCAAATTCTTCATCTACTTTGGTTGGATCTTTCTGCAAGGAATGGAGATAAATTTCTTGGATGCAATTTATAAATTGCTCGATTGTTAATTTGTTTTCTTTGCTTTTCAAAGCATCATTAACAAAATTTACAATTTTCGAAAAAAGCTCTGGGTGCTCATACTCACGATTCAAGAGTTCTTTATTGGGGTGGGCTAACTCCTCTTCATAGGTAATCTCTTGCGGAGTGAGCAGATCTTTAACACTACACCCTAGAACATCTGCTACGGCTTGCAAGATATCAGCGCTGGGTCGTTTTGAGCGACCTCTGAGAATATTTTGAACAGCATGAGGCTTTAAACCTGCTTCTTTTTCAAGCTCCGAAAGAGAGAGATTCTTTGCCCTCATGCGTGTTGAAATATGCTTGGCGACGGCTGTACTCATACTTTTACCTCTCTTTAACATCATTATGACATACATTTCTCTACTTTAAAACCACTTTTATCAGTAGGGGTAGGAAAAATTTGTTTATTAACATTATATGTTGACATTGTACATATTAAAGTGTACAACAGGGCTTGTAATGTAAAAAGGAGGAGTCCTTATGCCAGAGCCTTTAATGACACCAGAAGAGTTAGCTGATCGTTGGGGCGTTTCGCTGCTGACCCTTGATCGTTTGAGATGGAGTGGAAAAGGACCAGCCTTCTTTAGACCTGGACGTGTTGTTAAGTATCGCGTTCAAGACATAGAAGCGTATGAGGAGCAAAAATCCAGGCAGAGCACAGCTTGCACGCAAGATGAAGTACTCTTAAGAGACCTGCAACAAGCAAAACTGAAAAAGCTGAAAAAACAGGGGAGATTCAGATGATTTAAAAGAAACATTAAAAAAAAAGAAAGCACCTGTGACAGTTTTTCCGACAACCACAGGTACCCACACATACAGGACCCAATAAGGCCCTATACTCAGAGAGTTTAGCGAATAACAGTCTAAACGTCTACCTCTCTGAGCAGACTTGTCTGCCCAGACTCGTCTGACAGGCTTGCCTGATAGGCTCTTGGTTGGGTTTTGAGCGAAAACGTTCAAATCTATAAGGAGCACTTATGCTTATTACTATCGAACCAAAAAATCAGCATTTATATAAAGCTAAAATTGACTCATTATTGAGCTTTTTAAAAATATATCAAGATTTTACGCCTTCATCTGAAATAATAGAAAACGCCACTTTTATTATTGCTGAGAATGAAAAACTTGGCGTTTATGGGGGAGCTATTGTTTACCCACAGAATGTTAGAGCCCTCTAT
>JAGOVR010000164.1 GCA_018060635.1 Bacteriovoracaceae bacterium | reverse complement strand
GCCGATACCACGTCCTTCTTGGCGCATATAAAGCACGACACCTCGTCCTTCTTTTTCAATCGTACGCATTGCTTTTTCTAATTGCTCCCTACAATCACAGCGTTTAGAGCCAAAGATATCTCCCGTAAAACATTCTGAATGAACACGCACAAGGACAGGTTCATCACCTCCCACATCACCTTTTACAATGGCCACATGGGATTCTGTTTTATGCACAAGACTTTCATACATATGCAAACGAAAATGACCAAAAGATGTAGGGAAATCAATCTCTTCAACTTTTAAAATAAGTTTTTCCGATTTTCTGCGATACTCAATCAAATCTTTAATAGTAATAATTTTTAAATCATATTTTTGAGCTAAAAGAAATAGATCATCTCGTCTTGCCATCGTGCCATCATCTTTGAGAATTTCACAAATGACTCCCACTTCTTTAAATCCTGCCATACGAGAAAGATCAATCGCCGCTTCCGTGTGACCTGCTCTTCTTAAGACTCCACCTTTTTTTGCAGTCAAAGGGAAAATATGGCCAGGTCTTACAAAATCATGTGGTTTGGTTTCTGGATTATTAAGCAGAGCAATCGTATGAGCACGATCAAAAGCAGAAATACCTGTGGTAATATTTTTAGCCGCATCGATAGAAATGGTAAATGCTGTTTGATAAAGAGAATCATTCTCTTCAGTCATAGGATTTAATTGTAAGCTCTTGGCATACTCTTCTGTAATCGGAGTACAAATAAGACCTCTTCCTTCCTTGGCCATAAAATTTAAGGCCTGGGCCGTAGCTGTTTCTGCGGGCATGAGAAAGTCACCTTCGTTTTCACGATCTTCATCATCTACCACAATAAGCATTTTCCCCAAGCGCAAATCTTCTAAAGCACTTTCAATACTATCAAAAAACGGCATACTTAACTCCAAATAAAATCTTTAGCTTCTAAATCATTTTTAAAGTTAGGAATAACTTTTTTAGGTGCGAGAAGTTTTTCTGCATATTTTGCCATAAGATCTACTTCCACATTAAAGAGATCCCCTGCATTTTTATAGGCAAAGTGAGTATGTGTCCATGTATGAGGAATAATTGTGACACAAATATGATCTTCACGAATATCTGCTAAGGTTAAACTTACTCCATCTAGTGCCACTGATCCTTCTAGCACCATATAGCGCAGAAGTTCCCCAGGCACTCTCAGCCACAAATTATAATTATTTCCTTGGTTTTCAGTACGAACAAGTTCTGCCAGACCATTGACGTGTCCTTGTACTAAATGCCCACCTAAACGATCTGAAAGTCTTAGCGCAGGCTCTAAACTTACTTTATCCCCTGTTTTTAAATAACCTAAATTACTTTTTTGTAACGTGGTTTCTACGGCCTGAGCACAAAACACATCTTGATAGAGATGGGTTACCGTAAGGCATACTCCATTGACACAAACAGAGTCACCTTTTTTTAAATCATCAATAACAACAGTAGAAAAAAAAGTGAACATCTTCCCTTCTGTTATTTGTTGAATCCCTGTTACAACTCCTACTTCTTTAATTAGGCCTGTAAACATAGATACTCCTTGCTATTATTTTGATATTTTTTCTTTTCTGGAACACCGCTCATGACTACTTGTTCCCCAATTGTTTTTATTTCTATTTGATTTAACTTAAAAGCATCACTTACCTTATCTATCCCTAAGGAAGCAAAGGTATTTTTCCCTTCCCCTAAAATAAGAGGAGCAATAAAAGTTATGATTTCATCACAAAGATTTTGTCGCAAAAAAGAAGTATAAATTTCACTTCCCCCTTCGACTAAAACCGACGTTATTTTCATTTTACCTAACTCTTGTAACATCTGCAGAAGGGAAACATTTCCCCATGCATCTTTCTCTACTTCTAATAAATGAACTCCTCTCTTTTGAAGGGAGCGGATGAATTTTTCTTGCAACACAGATAAATTATAATTTTGGGGAGTTGCTATGATTGTTTTTGTACAAAGATCATCATGGAAAATTTCTGCATCTGGATTCATCTTGAGCACATCTCCGACTACAATTCGATAAGGTTGCTTCCCTTTAAAATCTTCTAATCGCACATTGAGTTTAGGATTATCTTCTTTTAAAGTTCCTGCACCCACTAAGATAGCGTCGTACTGGGAACGCATTTGATGAACATATAATCTGGCTTTCTCATCTGTAATCCAACGTGAATCTCCCGTGCTACTTGCAATTTTGCCATCTAATGTTTGTGCCATCTTGAGCGTCACAAAAGGGAGCCCTGTTTGTATGTATTTGAAAAAAAATTTATTAATTTTTTCCCCTTTTTTTTGCAAAACACCCGATAAAACTTCTATTCCATGTTCACGTAATTTTTGTATCCCTTTTCCGCAAACTTGTGGATTAGGATCGAGACAAGCCACCACAACCATTTTAATTTTTAATTTAATAATAAGATCAACACAAGGAGGAGTTTGCTTCAAGGTATGACAACAAGGTTCTAAGTTACAAATAAGAGTGGCCCCTTTAGGATTTTCTGAACAATTTTCTAAAGCCTCTACTTCTGCATGGGGGCCACCATATTTTTGATGATATCCACGGCCAATTACTTTATTATTTTTTACAACCACAGCGCCTACTAAAGGATTAGGCGCAACGTGACCCTGTCCTTGCAAAGCAAGGTTCAAAGCTTCTTCCATCCACGTTTCGTAAGACATATGAATCCTTTAAGCAAAAGGAGGCATAATATATCGTTTTTATTGCATAATGTCAATTAAGCTTTTGAATGTTAGAAAAGGATAGAAACAGATGCTTCTCATTTATTTGAAATTACTGCTATTTTCCTGAAATGAAACATTTTATTCTTTTTTTTTCTGCTCTTTTTTGTCTCAAAATCCAAGCTTTTTATGAAATAGGAAGATTAAGCGGTAAGTTTATTGAAAATGCATACGCTAATACGATAGGTCGTAATCTTTCTGTTCCTATGCCTTC
>JAGOVR010000163.1 GCA_018060635.1 Bacteriovoracaceae bacterium | reverse complement strand
GGATCGATGATATGATCAAGTTGGTTCCTTAAAAGAAAGAAGAGGCTCCTGCCCACTGATCTATGATTAAATGTGATGTGCAGTTACTTTTTTGATATTTTCGTTGCAGGGTCAATGATTCTTGGCCTAAATCCTACATTTCGTGTTGGATTCGAGGTAAGTATACTTTTAGATAAAGCAATTAATTTGTTTTAACTCTTTAACTTAAAGTTAACTGTGATGTCATTTTAAATGAATAACTATATCAGTTAATTTTAATTAATAGTTCCTCGAGATAGGTTCGCAAAATAAATCAATTGATCTTCGAGGAATAACAACGCCAATCTGGACAAGAAGGGACAATAACATAAAACAGAATTAGAGAAGAAAGATAGATAATCATCTTAAAGAGGCCTATGATTAGGTATGTCTGATATAACTAAAGGCAAGATCGAGAGATTAATAGGGCAAGTAAAAAGATAGAAAGATCACCGACCTGATGCTTGGGATGTTAATATTGTAAGAAAGGATAGGTAAAATAGAGTGTAAAACTGACTGTCTGTAAGAACAGTTCACAATATTGAAAGATTAAAATCTTAAAACGAGAGTAGAAATTAGAAGAGAGATAATACTTAGTCCGAGCTCACGTTAATCAGTCGAATTTAAAAACTGAGGCAGAAGGGAGGAATAACGATAGATATGATGTTTAGATATAAATAAATAGTTAATTTACTACTTTAGATATATTTCTTATGTTTTATCTCATTTTCTGAAAGGAATAGCTCCTCCTCGTAAACTCTTTTGAAAAGCTATAAAAAAGTAAATTTTTACTTTAGATTTAATTTTATCACTTGAGATAAATTGGTATGGAGCAAACTCTCTTCGGCAAGCTTTAGGATAATAAAAATATCGCATCACTCAGACGTTAATCAAAAGAGGAGTTTTTCGCTACCAAACGCAGAGGCAGAAAAATGAAAACTTCAGTTTGTTTCTCATAAACGTTTCAAAGGTCCAGCAGCCAAATCAGTTTTGATGAATTGAGTCTTATCTGTGACTCAAAACAGTCGATACTTAACGAATAGTTGTAGTCTACCTTTGGATTCGAATAACCCTTGGCCTTCAAAGCAAAGCCTCATCGCCGCAAACATATGAAAAAACAAAAAAAGTAGACTGAAAATTGTTCATAATAAAATTTAGTACGCCAAAATCGGTTTTTTGCTCTCACTGAATGCAAAAAATTAGTAAATTAATAGTTATTGGAGAAGACTTAAAGATAGCAGTTACAGGGTAAGAGTAGGGAATTTTCAATCGAAGACTTCGTGATTTTATAGAAATTGGGGGAAGGAACTTACAGTGAGGTTTTCCGAGCAATTTAAAAGCAATCTGGGTTTTTGTGTGCTCTAAAAATAATGTCCAAGCAACGACTCAAATAGCAATATTTTTAAGATAACTTAGCGAGAGAAATCAAAATTTGTTCTTATCTCGACCATCCTAACATCACCAAGATTTACGGTCATTTTCATGACGAAACCTATATTTACTTAGTTTGTGAATACTCTACGGGCAATAATCTTTTTCATCTGCTAATGAATCAGCCTCCCTTCAAGCTTAAAAAAGGAATGATGACTGATAAGGTCATAAATATCATAGCTCAGTTGACTTCTGCTATGGCATATATGCATAATCACAAAATTATTCATCGTGATATCAAGCCAGAAAATGTACTTCTAACTATGGTAATTTAAGAAAGATTTAGAATGATACTGTCAAGTTATGTGATTTTGGATGGTCCGTTCATACTCCTAACAGCGAAATGAAATCAACTTTATGCGGAACTATCCTCTATTTGGCTCCTTAAATTGTATCTCAACAAGATTATGATGAGGCTGTGGATGTGTGGGCGATTGGAGTGCTTACTTACTAGCTAATGACTGATTAGAATCCTTTTAGAATTACCAAGCCGAGTGATATCAAGAAGATCGTATTGTTTAGTCTATTTAGATCAAAGAGGAAGTGAGGTTCCAAGGATTGAGAAATAGGGAAGCTGTTAGTTTTATTTCTAAGGCTCTTTAAAAAGAGCCATCGGTTCGGCCCAGCATATATGAGCTCAGTCATCATCCCTTTCTGAGCGGTTTCAAGCAAAACTACAATTTTTAACTGTGATTTTATAATATTTTGTAGAGATGAACTGTATGTTTCAAGAGGGGCAAATCATTGGTCCCAATAAACCTTGTGAGTCATGATGTTGTAGAAATCGTCGGAAGTCACAAATCCGTCCTCGTCGAGATCGGCCTTTGAGAAAATGTGGTCGATTTCCTCGTCAGTGAGGTTCTCTCCCAATTCACCAGCGATTTTCTTGAGTTCGTGGGTGGTAATTTTTCCCTGAATAAAAATTTAATTACTGATCGGTTGACATCGAATGATCCCCAGATTTTATCGATTTCAGCTCTGCTGTCTTTCTCTCCAAGCTTGGCGGTGGCGAGTCTCAAAAACTCAGCAAAGTCGATTCCTCCGGACTGATCGTCATCGAGTTCTGCCAAGATTTGATAAACAAATTTGTTTGATCCTTCGAAGCCTAATTGCTCAAAGGCTCTTTTGAGTTCCTGAGGGTCGACGACTCCACTCAGATCGCCGTCGAAAATATCAAAAGCGGTCTTGATGTCTTTAACTTCTTCGATGGGGACGGTAAGACTGGCATAGTCTTCAGCTTTCCAGGCCTTTTTCTCAGGGGCTTTGGGTTGTTGAGGGGCGGGTTTGACTCCTGGCTTAACTTTGCTCATCGAGTTAAAATATCTAATTTAATGAAAATAAAAATTAAGTCATATACTGTTTGCTGCAGTCTTCCCTCTCTTCCGGGGATCTTTTCAAATTGATAGACTGTTCATATTTTTGCTGTTAATATAATTTCCAAAGGCTATCCTTTTCTCTGTTCAATCCTTAGGTTATTTTATCTATTTTAAGATATGCTTAATCCATATACATATGGGGTTGGGGTTGGGG
>JAGOVR010000046.1 GCA_018060635.1 Bacteriovoracaceae bacterium | reverse complement strand
GGAATTCATGGTGGAAACCTCAAGGCGAACTTTAGCCGATGCGATGAAAGATGCCGATGCTTTTATTGGCTGTTCGGCGAAAGGTGTTCTGACTAAAGATATGGTAAAAACTATGGCAAAAAATCCTATCATTTTTGCGATGGCCAATCCTCATCCTGAAATTCTTCCTGAAGAAGTCGCAGAAGTCAGAGATGATGCGATTATGGCCACAGGGAGATCTGATTATCCTAACCAAGTGAATAATGTTTTAGGATTTCCTTTTATTTTTAGAGGTGCCTTAGATGTGCGTGCCTCTAAAATTAATGAAGAAATGAAACTAGCGGCTATCTATGCGCTAGCTTCTCTTGCCAAAGAAGAAGTGCCTGAAGATGTTCGCTTGGCTTATGGTAATGAAGAATTTAAATTTGGACGTAATTATCTTATTCCCAAACCTTTTGATAAAAGAGTTTTAACTAAACTTGCTCCTGCTGTCGCCAAAGCCGCCATGGATTCAGGTGTAGCTCGTATTCAAATTGCTGATCTTAATCTCTATGCTCAGCAATTAGAAGAAAGACTCGGAACAACAGCGGCTTTTGTACGCTCTCTTAAGTCTCGTATTTCTGTAAAACAAAAACCCCGTATTGCTTTTGCCGAAGGAATTAGCGAGCGAGTCCTGCGTGCGGTTTCTATTGTGAGTGAACACAATATTGTGACTCCTGTGCTTTTAGGAAAAAAAGAAGAGATTCTAGAGCGCATGGATCGTTTTGGAATGCCTTATTTAAAAAATTTAGAAATTGTAACTCCCGAAACAGATAATCGCTATGAGAAGTTTTCTGATGAACTTTATCATATGCGCCAACGCAAGGGAATTTCTTGGACTTATGCCAGAGAGCTTATGACTCAGGAAAATTATTTTGGCTCCATGCTAGTAAAAAATGGATTTGTAGATGGAATGATTACAGGCGTTTCTCAAAATTATCCTGAATGCTTTAGGGCCATTGCCTCTGTTATCCCTACTGAAAATCATAGTAAAGCTTGTGGAACAATTATTTTAGCTTTTAAAAATCGTGTAGTTTTTTTAGCTGACTGTACCGTGCAAGTTGACCCTAACGGAGAAGAACTTTCTGATATTGCGATTGCCTCATCTAATCTTTATAAAAAACTCATGCTCAAAGATCCTCGAGTTGCTTTCTTAAGTTTCTCCAATTTTGGTTCTAGTAAACACCCAAGAGCTACTAAAATGCTTGAGGCTGTAGAACTCACTCGTAAGAAAGCTCCTAACCTCACAGTGGATGGAGAAATGCAAGCAGATGTTGCCGTTAATGAATTTCTTATGCGCAAAATGTTTGATTTTTCTGTTTTAGATAAACCCGCAGACGTTCTTATCTTTCCTGATCTGGCCTCTGCCAATATTGCGTACAAACTACTTGTTCAATTAGGCAAAGCCATTTCAGTAGGTCCTATTATTACTTCTATGCAAAAAGCTATAAATATCGTGCAAAGAACTTCAACTGTTGAAGAAATTGTCAATATGACAACAGTCACTGCTCTCATGGCACAAGAGAAAAAAATATGACTTTTTTAGAACCGATAGGTCTGCCACCAGCTGTTGGCCCTTATTCTCATGCCATCAAACATGACAATACCATTTTTCTCTCTGGGCAAATTGGAATAGATCCTCTCACTCAAAAATTAGGTGAAACGTTAGAAGAACAACTTAATCAAATTTTAAAAAATATGAATGATTTTTTGCAACATCATAAGTTACAAAGAAAACAAATTGTAAAAAGCTCTATCTTTGTCACTGACCTTGCTTTTTTTTCCAAAGTAAACATAGCCTACGAAAATTTCTTTACAGCTCCTTATCCTGTGCGCAGTACTATCCAAGTTTCTGCACTCCCTAAAAATGCCTTGATAGAAATTGAATTTCTGATCAGCACATGAAAAAGAATAAAGTTCTTTTTACTATACGAAAAAAGCCCACTGGATTTTATAACTTTTTTATTTTATTTTTAAAACTTTTTATTCCTCTTATTTTTCTTTGGCTTTTCATGCTTTTTCTCATTCCTCGCTACGGCAGAAATCAAACTGAAAAAACTACTGAAAAAATCTTTAAAAAAAATCCTGATCTTATTGTAGCTTACACAGGCGGTGTGGGACGAATCACCTATGCGGTAGATAAATCTTTTGAATGGCAAACACCTCTTTTTATCAGTGGTGTGGACCCCCAAAATTCTACCCGTCATGTACTCAAAACAAGAGGTCGTGATATTATTTTACAAAGAGATCCTACTCTGATTGAGATTGAACAAGTTTCTCATAATACTATTGAGAATGTTCTCTCCACTCTAAGCTATTTAGAAAAGCACCCTGAGTTCAAACGAGTTTTAATTGTCTCTAGTGACTATCACATTTTAAGAATTCGTATGATCTTTTATAAATTGTTAAAAGAAAAAAACCAAGAGTTTTATTTTACAGGCATTCCTACAGACTATAATGACAAATTGTCAGTGCGGCTTATGCTCTTAGAGCCTTTCAAAATTTTACGCTCTCTTTTTATTCTACTGCTTTGGGATTAAATTAATTAATTTTTAATCTCTTAACCTACTAATTTAACTTGTCTATTTTCTTAAATTTGATTTATATTGCTTATTATGCCGCATTGTGCTATACACATTTCTCATGAAATATTTTATTAAGCTGTTTATTTTTTTGGCGCTCACTCAAAATGCCTTAGCTCAAGACTTATTTCAATTTCCTGCAAACAATTGGGGGGAAATTGAAATTCCTCACGAAGAAATTAAAAGATACTATTCCATGGCACCAGAGAACATATTGAACGATATGAGAGCTAAATATGATTTAGTCATTATTATTCTTGATGGCCAAATGTCTACTGTGGATAAGGAAATAATTGAATTTTACAAAAATTTTAGTGAGGATAAAGAAAAAGATTTTTCTGGTGGTTATTATATCAGCCCTGGTGAATTTACTTATCAAAATGGAGAGTTATCACAAAGACCTCTTAGTGATAGACATCTTATTATTTTAAAAGATAGTGATGTCGCAAAAAACCCAGATGTTATCGTTCATGAATTTCTGCATTTTTGGCAAGGACTTAAAAGAGAAAAAAAATTAATTTCTAACTCTATTCATTATAAAGATTTCATCAGAGAGCAAACCAATGCCTTAAGCCAAAAATTAAATTCTCAAATGAGTAAAAGTAAAAGTGACCCTGCATTCCTTAAATATGCAGCTACGCTTATACAATCTCTTTATCTTTATGAATATGAAGAAATGACAATAGAAAAAGCACTTTATCCTTATTCACAAGACAATTCATATTTAAATTATAATAGGGAGAAAGCCTTAACAAAAATAGCGGCAATTGAAACATTCTCTTTTTGGAATTCATCCAATAAAAATTTAGACAACTATACTGAAACTCAAAATTTAATTTCTCAAGCAAAAATGCTTTTTGACGAAAACCTTTTAGTACAGGTTACCACCTTAAGATGTGGCCTGTTGGGTCTCACCTTGAGTGTTCCTGAAATGTTTAAAGATACTGAATTAACGGACAACCAGAGATCTTCTTTCATGAGTAATACCAATAGATTAAAAATAGCGGAGAAAAGTTCAAGCATCCCCCTCAATCAACTCATTAATCAACGATTACAGTCACAATTAGATTATGTTAGCCATACCTTTTTTGCCCCTTTTGGTCTTTTTGGAATAAGGGAAAATGAGCCTTTGTTTTACAGATTACTTGTTGATTTTCAGAGCAGTGAAAATATAGCTTTTGAATATATACAAGCTAAATTTAACCTTGAACCTACTATCGTAAGTAAGGATATAAAAGGGATGCTGCACATTAATGAAGAATTTGAGATTTTACAAAGTTTCTACCGAGAAGTCTGTTCTAATCTCGATCGGAATTCTCCATTCCAGAATATTGAGATTGTTGAAAGCTTCAATAAAAAAGAAGAGTCAATAAAGTTTGAAATCAAAGAAGAGCCCATCTTGGAAATCGTTTTAAAATCTCCCACTATCCCTAAAAAAAATCCTCAAGTAAAAAAGGCAACGATTCCTCCTCCGAAGATCAATATCATGGATGTTATAAAGAAAAATCCTAATTTTTTACCATCATCTCAAATTTCTGCTGGGGTTAAACATTAGATACGGGATACACTAATAACATCTTCCAGCGCTTCCACTGTACTGATAGTTTTTAAAAGTTCACTATAATCTTTAACTTCTACTTCGAAAATAAAACTCCCTTTCTTATCAGACAAAGATCTAGCAATAGCGGAACGAATGTTCACACCGATACCATTAATCTGTTTGGAAATTTGCGCTAAAATACCAGGACGATCATGCGACACCACTCGAATATTCACAGGATGTTTGAAAGAAAAATCAGGATTCCATAAGACTTCAATTTGCCGAGTACTATCTCCTGTAATATCTTTTTTCTTGCAGTTAATAGTATGAACGGTAATCCCTCTGCCTTTGGTAATAAAACCAATAATGGGATCTCCAGGGATGGGATTACAACATTTCGCCATTCTGGTCATAATATCGCCCGCACCATCCACAAAGATAGCATTATCTTTGCCTGCTGATTTTCGGCTTTGTAATTTTAAACGCTCCCCATAGGAATCAATCTCTTTAAGTTCTTCTTTTTGCTGACCTTCTATTTCACTATTAAGATGAGGGATTAATTTAAAAAAATCTTTAAGTAGAATTTTTCCTGACCCTACTTGAACATAGAGTTCTTCCATATCTTTAAGATGATATTCTTCATAAACTTTTCTTAAATCACCTTTTTTCTCTAAAGCCTTCATGGAAGTAGAGAAAATTTTAAGAGCTTTTTCTAAAATTTCTTGTCCTGTTTCATGATCTTTATCTCTTTCTACTTGTAGTAACCATTGCTTAATTTTAGTTCTAGCTCTAGATGTTTGTGCAATTTTTAACCAATCTTTAGAGGGAACTTGCGTTTTATTAGTTAAAACCTCAACCGTATCTCCTGATTTTAATTTATGTTTAAGAGGGACAATTTTTCCATTGACCTTAACCCCTACGCAATGATTACCCACTTCACTATGAACAGCATAAGCAAAATCTAGAACTGTTGAACCAAAAGACAGCGCCTTAACATCTCCATTAGGAGTAAAAACATAAACCTCTCCTAAATCTAAGTCGCCTTTCACTGTATCAAAAAATTCTGCACTACTAGCAATATCTTGATTAAATTCTAATAGACGTTGAACCCACTCTAATTTGGAAGGATCTGTCGTTCCTTCTTTGTACATCCAATGAGCCGCTACTCCTTTCTCTGCCACTTCATGCATTTCATAAGTTCTAATCTGCATTTCAATCCGTTCAGCATCTGGCCCAATAACTGTTGTATGTAAACTTTGATAGTTATTAGCTTTAGGAATAGCAATATAGTCTTTAAAACGACCAGGAATCGGAGTGAAAGCAGAATGCAAAACACCTAAGCACTTATAACATTCTGTAATATTTTGCACAATAATTCTAAACGCAAGCAGATCATGAATATCATCAAAATCAACTTCTCTATTTTGCATTTTTCTATAGATAGAATAAAAATGTTTGGAACGTCCTGTGACATCACCTTCAATAGAATATTGCTTAAAATGCTCTTGAATCAAGCTTTTTACTTTTTCTATATAACGTTCTCTTTCTGATTTTTTCTTAGCAACTTTTTCTGCTAACCTGTAATAAACTTCTGGCTTTAAATACCTTAAGCATAAATCTTCTAGTTCGGCTTTTAACGTATGAATCCCTAATCTTCCTGCCAGTGGAACATAAACATCCAATGTCTCTTGCGCCTTAAGTGTTTGTTTTACTTTTGAAACATACTCTAATGTCCGCATATTGTGTAAACGATCAGCTAATTTTACAATGATCACTCTAATATCTTTTGCCATAGCTAAAACGAGTTTTCTAAAATTTTCAGCTTGGCCTTCTTCTTTGCTTCTAAACTGAATGCGAGCAATATTAGTAAGTCCTAAAACGATTTGCCCAATTTCTTTATTAAATTCTTGTTCTATCTCTGCTATCCCAACATCACAATCTTCCATAACATCATGGAGAAGAGCAGAAACAATACTTGGAATATCCATACGCAATTTAACTAACGTTGCCGCTACATTTAAAGGATGGACAATATAAGCTTCCCCTGAACTGCGCTTTTGCTCTGTATGAGCTTTCTCTGCAAAAGTATAAGCTTTTTTAATTAAATCTATAGGAGCTGTCGTATGATAGACTTGAATTCTACGAATGAGTTCGTCTATGGTTAATTCTTTTTCATGAGAAAAATCTAAAGTTCTAATCACTCCAACCCCTTCATCATATTTTCAATAATTTTTTCTAACTTTTGATAAGCTACATTTAAATCATCATTTCTTATTAAAAAATCATAATCATGTTTTCTTAGTAATTCTTTTTCTGCATTGGTAAGTCTTTCTAAAATAACTGACTCCGCTTCTGTTTTGCGATTCATCAGGCGTTCTTTTAATACTTCCACAGAAGGTGGTTCTATAAAAATGACTATGGCAGATTCATGATATATTTTTTTAATACTATCGGCACCCTGAACATCCAAATCAAAAAGAAGAATATGTCCTTGATTAAGCTCTTCTTCAACAACACTTTTAAGTGTGCCATAATAATTAGAATGAACTTTGGCCCACTCGACAAAGGCACCTGCTGATTTTTTTTCTAAAAAATCTTCTTGTGAAATAAAATAATAATTCTTGCCATGCTCTTCATCTGCTCTCTTGGCACGAGTGGTACAGGAAACTGACCACTTAAGATGGGGAAATTTAGATCTTATTTTTGCAATAAGGGTTGATTTCCCTGTTCCTGACGGGGCCACAATAACAATAATGTTACCTCTTTTCTTCATTCTAAATTTGCCATTTGCTCACGCATTTTTTCTAAAGCCATTTTCATTTGCACCACTAAAGCAGAAACTTCTGCTAAAGTTGATTTAGAACCTATGGTATTAGTTTCCCTGCCTAATTCTTGAAGCCAAAATTCCATCTGCTTACCTCTATCTTTTTCTTGCTTAAAAACATCTGCCACTTTTTCTAAATGAATGGTGATGCGTTGAACTTCCTCTGCTATATCCCATTTCTCTAAATAATAAATCATTTCTTGTGCCAATCTATTTTCGTCAATTTGACCTTTAATATCTTGTAATTTTTTTAATAAACTATCTCTAAGCGATTGATGGTTTTCTTTTACTAAATTTGCAATTTTTAAATAACCTTGAGAAAAATGCCCGAGATATTCTTTAATTTTAAGTTCTAATTTTTTTCCTTCTTCTTGTCGTACCAATAATAATTTATCCACAACCATATCAAAAATCTGTAAAATTTGCTCTTGCAACAATTGATAATCTTTAGGAGCTTCTTCTAAAAATTCTTGGCGCAGAAGATCGCTAGGAGAAAAATGCAAAGGAACAGCAGTATCTTGGCTTATTTTTTTTAGCTTTTGTAAAAAATTTGTGGCCATTTCTTCCTGTAAAGAAATTCCTTGAACCTTATCTTCACGAGTCACTTTAACATAGATATCAAAACTGCCTCGCCCAAAAGATTGCTCTATTTTTTTTCGCATACTCATTTCTAAAAAAGATAATTCGTGATTCATACGAAAACGAATCTCTTTAAAACGATGATTCACTGATTTAATTTCTATGCCTATTTGGTACGGCTCAAGTCTTTTTTCTTCGCGAGCAAAGCCTGTCATGGACTGCATCATGTCATATCCTATTAAAGTAGTAGCCTCCCATTATAAGGGATAACACTCTTTTTAAAAAGTACTGCTTTGAAGAATTAGTGAGTTATTTGTTCGGTATTTTCGATCAAAGTTCTTAAGGTATGAGGGCTAATCTCTAAAACTTTACTGGCAATTCTTAAATCTCCATTAAAATGTTGTAAGGTACGCAAAGCATAAGCCTTTTTAGCAGACTCTAAAGGCAAAAACTCTGTTAAGTCTTTTGTGGTATTTTTTACATCTTGATGTAATTCTAATAAACATTCATCCTCTCTGTCATATTGCAACTTTTTATCTAAATGTATCACCACCTTTTTCTTTAAATGAGCATACAACTGACGTAAATTTCCCGGCCATGGTAATCTCTTATAAAAATCTAAAAGCTGAGGTGTAATCAAGCGATTCTGTGAATGCAAAAACTCCAAGATTATTTTTTCAATTTTTTCTGGATTCATTTTTTCCAAATGAATAGATACCCCTGCTGTTAATCTATAATAAAAATCTCTGCGAGTTTTACCTTGATGCATTCTTTCTCTTAAAGAACTTCCCGAAGCAAAGATAAGTCGAGTATGGCATACAAAACTTTGATTACCTCCCACAGGTCTTACTTCTTTGGAATCTAGAAAAAGAAGAAGTTTAACCTGCAATTCTTTTGTGAGAGAATCTATTTCATCTAAAAATAATGTCCCGTAATCAGCTTCTCTAAAGGCCCCTTTTTTATCACAAACAGCTCCCGTGAATGCCCCTTTCACATGACCAAAAAGTTCACTTTCGATAAGAGCTGGTGAAAATGAAGATAAATTAATATGAACATAACGCCCTTTGCGTTCACTAAGGTGGTGAATTTCTCCTGCCAGTGTGGTTTTTCCTGTTCCTGTTTCTCCTTCAATTAAAATACTCAGATCTGATTTTAAAATATTTTCACATAAGGGTAGAATTTTTTGCTCAGGAAAATGGAGATCATCTTCCTGAGTAAAATCTAAGACGTTAAACCCTAGATCTATGCGATCACCTCGTTCAATAAAAGCTTCAAAGACAAAACTACCATTAAGTCTAAAAGGAACATCTCCTACTGCTCGCATAAAAAAGCGAGCATTCACTTGATCTGTTTCAGCTGAGAGTTCTAACACAAAATGCAAATATCCATCTCCTGCATGAGGAAGATAATAAGAAAAAATAGAGGTAGGAATACTCTTACTAGAAAAAAAATGAAATTGAGTTCGGCTTAAAAAAATTTTCTTCTTACGGCCTTGCATGGGTTTTAACCATGCCATATCACCTAAGCGCACACCTTTTTCTATGACCGCAGAATAAGCATACCTCTTAACTTCTTGCATCTTTCCTCCTGAGAACAACTCTTTTCTCCAGAATGTCTTTTCAAGAAATAGGCCATGTGATAAGACCATTAAAACAATTTGATTCTCCCTAAAAGGTGCAAAAATAACCTCATGCTTAAAAAATCACCTCTTTCTACCATTCATTTTATTCATGCCACTTTTGAACGAGGTTTCGTGCAAATTGAAGATGTGGAAGCTTGGCTAGGAAAGCAACCACAGGCCCTCTTTTTTTGCTTTGCAGGACGCTCTAATGTAGGAAAATCTTCCTTGATTAATCGAATTTTTGAAAAATCTTTAGCTCGAACATCCAACACCCCTGGACGCACTAAAGAAATTAATCTTTTTAAATTTGAACTGCAAAAAAAAGAGCCCACTGATCAAAGTCCTCTCCTTTATTTCTTTGATCTTCCTGGATATGGTTACGCAGATGTGTCCAAAGCTGAAGCCAAACATTGGCAGTACTTTTTACCTGCTTTTTTTGAACTTCTCCCTGCACAAACCCACGTGATTCTCATTCAAGATGCAAGGCACCCTGACCAAAAAAGTGATGAATTATTTCTAGATTTTATCAAGTCTTTCGATTTGGAAAAAATTCTGGTGTTTAATAAAATTGATAAAATTAAATCACAAAAAGAAAAAAATGCTTTTCAAAAAACGATGCTGGGAATTTCCAAAAAATATAAAATTATGCGAGAGTTTTATCAAGTTTCTGCCGAAAAAAAGACTGGTGTTGAGGAATTAAAATCAGCTATGCTACAATTTATTGAGAGAAACAAAGGAACCCTATGAATCAAAATGGACAGTATATTCCTCTTTTTATTGCCTCGATTATTTTTTATGTGCTGGTTCTTAATATGGCCTTACTCTTTATCATTAAGCCTAATTTTATTTTTTCTCGTCTCAAAGAAAATCACCCTTTCAAAAAATATAGCAATTACCTAAATGTCGGAAGCTATGTAGCTCTCTTCCTCGCCAGCTTTTGGTTGGGCCTTATGAGCTATCTCATCAAAATGTTTAATGTCGCTGTGTTTTAGTGTAGATTTTTTTTAACTGCTTGAACTTTCTCTTCCATAACCAAAAGCTCTAATTCACATTTTTTAACCGCACTTAACAACGATTGTGCACGAGGATGCTCCCAATCCAGCCTACCAGCCATCATTTCTTTTACAGCTAACTTTCCTAATTCTTCCTGTAGATTACGCAAATCTGTATTAGTTTTAGAGGCCACCACCATATGTTTACCAATAATGGTGGTTTTTTTTATTTCAATGTGGCAAACATCTAAAAGATCACTAAATTTTTCTTTCCAGCTTCCCATACATTATTCCCCTGATTTTTTAACGCACTATAGCATAACTTGCCCAAAAGGGAAAGGAGAAATATGATGCCTAACCTATGAAAAAGAAAGCATTAGTTATTCATTCGGGAGGCATGGACTCCTCTCTTTGTTTAAAATTGGCCCTACAAAAATATGGAGCTTCGGCTGTTCTTTCTATTTCTTTTTCTTACGGGCAAAAACACAGCGTGGAACTGGAATGTGCTAAAAAAATTTGTAGCGATTGGAATATTCAACATGAAGTTCTAGATTTATCTGTTCTACAAAAAATCACAGAAAATGCTCTCACTCATCATGAAATACCTATTGTTCATAAAGAAAATTCTGCCCCTAACACTTTGGTGGTAGGCCGCAATGGTTTGATGGCTCGTCTTGCCGCCATTTATGCTCACACGTTAGGAGCTCACGAAATTTATATGGGAGTGATGGAGTTAGAAGTGGCCAACTCAGGTTATCCTGATTGCTCTCGTGAATACATGGATCTCAAAGAAAAAATTCTACAAAAAGATTTAAATGATCCTAAGTTTAGAATAGTTACACCTCTTATTCACATGACGAAAAAAGAA
>JAGOVR010000162.1 GCA_018060635.1 Bacteriovoracaceae bacterium | reverse complement strand
ACGTCTTCAAATAGCAGGAGAACTTTCCAAGCTTTTAGCTGATAGTTATACTCTTTATTTGAAAACACATTACTATCATTGGAATGTAACAGGGCCGATGTTCCAAACACTTCATCTGATGTTTGAAACACATTATACGGAGTTAGCTTTAGCAGTAGATATCATTGCAGAAAGAATTCGTGCGCTAGGAGTATTTGCTCCTGGTTCATATAGTCAATTTAAAGAACTTTCAACAGTAAAAGAGGCAATCACTGTGCCTAAAGCAATCGAGATGATTAAAGATTTAGTAGCAGGTCATGAAATGGTTGCTAAGACAGCACGAAATACTTTTCCCATTGCAGAGTCAGCTCAAGACGAAGCAACACTAGATGTTCTCACACAAAGAATTCAGTTGCATGAGAAGACAGCATGGATGCTTCGAAGTCTTTTAGAGACTTAACTTCTCGTCAACTTACTTTTTCTTAAAAGACATGAGCTTATCTCACATATACTGGGAGGAATTTTATTTAAGACCTTGCAAGAAGTTTACAGGGGCTTAAAATATTTAATCAGTTAGAATAGTTCGTCCGACTCTCTTGTCTTAATAGATAAAAAACAGATGAGAAAAATGAGGAGGCGAATATGAATAGTGAACGTATTCAGTTAATTCTTTCTTTCTGGTTTGGCAGGGATGAAAACTTCATCCTTTCTAGTGAACGACTTGATTTATGGTTTTCTGCAAGAGATAAAGATTTTGAAATGGATAGGTTGTTTTCCAGTGATATTCTTCTCGCTCGCAGAAAGAATAGTTTAGAATGGGAAAAAGATATCCAAGGGCGGTTGGCCCTTATTTTGATTCTCACTCAAATTGCTAAAAAAATAAATCCCAACGATTCATGTCTTCCCTTTGATTATCGCTATACTTCTTTTTTAAGTCTTAGAAGTATTTCAGAAAAAAAAGATATACAACTGCCTATAATTCAACGAGCTTTTTTATATGTCCCTCTGATGTACAGCGAGAAAGGAGAGGTGAGAGAACACGCTGTTAATGCCTATGCTCATCTTCTTCTGAAATCACCATTAGAACTCAAAAGTATTATGGCGCAATTTTATGAGGAAGCATTATCAAGATTAGATAACAATCAGTTTTTTCAAAAAAATGTTATTAATTTTTAAGGGGCCTCTGCTTCTTGTGATAACGTGGTGATATTCCATGCAGGTCTAAATGCCTTAGAGATAAGACAGCTTAAATTATTATAGAGGGGTTTTAGGTTATTACTTCCAGAGTTATAAGCTGTTTTATTAGTAGAGAAAATAATACTTAGATTTTGATTAGGATCTGGAGATAAATTTGCAATCATGAATTTACCTGTGGAGCCAATACTGGCAAAGGGGTTGTGTTTATGGTGGAAAAGCCACCAATCTTCATTGCCGCAGGTATTTGCTCCCGAAATAAGGGAGTAAAAAGATGTTCTTCCCGATGAAGATTTTCTCACATGAAAATCTCCTAAAGAAATAGGAGCCGCTGTGAGAAAAGCCGAAGGGAGTTTTCTTCCTGTTTGATCGATGTACTCAGGGATAGCAAAATCTTTTAGTAATGTTCGCATATGAACAAGTTCATCTTGGGTAGGAGTTGTAATTAAAAATTTTAAATATTCCGATTTTTCTTTTTCAATTTGATTTGCAGAAGAAGTCAGAGCTTTAAGATATATTTTGAAAAAAGAATCATAGTCTTTAAAATTTAAAATAAGACCAGAGTGTCCTTGGTAAAGCCCTTGAGATCTGGAGGTAGAAGGATCAAAAGTTAAAAAGAAGAGTTCTGTTTTTTTAAAAGATGGTCCCCAAAAATTTAAGGCCAATTGACATTGGGGAGTTTTTTGTAAAAGTTCATTTTGACAGTCTTTTATTTCTGACCAGTAAAGATATCTACTCGTATCTAGATTAAAAAAAGAATTGATACTGTCTTTTACAATTTCAGGATAAGTTCTCTGTGTTAAGAGAGAGGGGTTTTGATGTTTTTCTAGTCGCTCTAAAATGACTTCTAAAATGATAGGATTGGTGTCTTGATAGGCGACTGATTCGTTGGCCAGTTCATAGAGATTTTTTTTAAGTCCTTCCTCTTTCCCATGGGATAAAGCATAAGAGCAAGATGGTCCTCGCATACCATCTGGAACCAGCGTTTCATAATGGGTGAGAAGTTGCCCAATGACCGTATTGCGAGGGTAAAAATCCAGAAAGTATTTAACAGGGAGGTGAACAAGAATTTGCAAAGCTTCTAGTGGCGTTAAACTTTTTAGTTTTTCTAAAGAAAAGTTTAGATTATTTTTTTCTTGAGCATAGAGGAGGAGTTCTTTCGCCTTAGAGGTGAATGTAATGGCGGTAAATATTTTAGTCACAGAGGCCATTTCAAAAAGATGGTCAGGGCTTACGTTGTGGGCATAAGAATCTTCTAATCTCGCTTTGCCATGATAGGCCTCAAAGATAAGATTTCCTTGGCTACGAACTCTCAACAGGCTTCCAAAAAAACCAGCAGAGTATTGAGAAGGAGAATGATGAAGTTCTCGAATATATTTTTTAATTTCAGTGGTGACAGTGAGCCATGGATTTACAATATTAAAAAAAAACTCTTGTTCTGTTTTTTGCAAATCTCTCATAACTTGATCATAGGTAGGAATACTTTTGATACTATTCATATCATTTAAGGCCCTCTCTTTATCGGGAGAAGAGGCTATAGGACTTTCTAAAATAGAAAGTTGCCAATTTAAAAGTTCTCCTTTTTGAGATTCAGAGATAGTCAGAAGAGAGGAAGGCATAGGAACAGAAAGATTACGACCTATCGTATTAGCGTATGCATTTTCAATAAACTTACCGCTTAATCTTCCTATTTCATAAAAAGCTTGGATTTTGAGACAAAAAAGAGCAGAAAAAAAAGAATAAAATGTTTCATTTCAGGAAAATAGCAGTAATTTCAAATAAATGAGAAGCATCTGTTTCTATCCTTTTCTAACAT
>JAGOVR010000161.1 GCA_018060635.1 Bacteriovoracaceae bacterium | reverse complement strand
CCCCAACCCCGTTGTTTTAAGATCAAACATAGAATGAATTCATGGCAATATCAAATTATTTTAGTGACTCAGACGATGAACAGTAATTTTGCGTGGTTCGAAGAAATGGTCAAAGAAAATAACTCGCTCAAGGAGAAAGTTAATGCCTTGACTCGGAAACTGAAGGGTATAGTTTGCCTTATTGAGATTCAGAAGAGTAAGTTGTTTCAATGATCACTGCGATAGCTCCTGAAATCGGAGTCTTTTCTGATGTTCAGTAGATGATGAAGTAGTTCGTGAGGAGAATTGGAAAATAAAGGGAGGCTCATCGAGAGTTAAGACTCTAAATGCAGAAGATAGGAGCCTCTTAAGAAAATACCGAAACAATAACCTCAAATAAGCTAAAGGAAGAGTTGAAAAAGAACGTAACTGCACTAAAGTTTGCCGAAGGATCTATAGAAACAAAGAAAATTTAAAAAACACATCTGAAACATACGTTCTATATTTTCAAGGCTTTTTAATACAGCAATAAAAATAGCTTAAACTAGTTCTTAGACCCTTATCCTATGTCTAAGACTGCAACAGCCACAATAAAATAAAAACCCACAACAAAAATCATCTAATCTGAGTTCAGTAGTTAGCAGTAAATACTATTATCTTCCAACTCTTTTCAAGAATAGCCCTTACTTGCCTGTGTATAATAACTGAAAAAAGGAATAACCCTGACCAAATGCTCTTTAAATGGTTTTTGGAGCCATTAAAAAATAGTTTACCTCTCCGCCAACTAACAATAGCTTTGCATGATTGATTGCTCTGATAAAACATAAAAAAAGGTCTAACTCAGTCATATCAAATCCATAGAATATCAAAAATTTGGTTATGGCATTGTAAAACACATCGAAAAGATAGACCAAAAGAAATGTATTTTGATTACAGCTGTAATGGAGGATAAAACTAATAAGACCCTATAATTTTATGGTAACCTCCCTGAAACTGTTTAGCATTTCGCCTCTAATTTGCTCTATTTCTGGGAAAGAGTCACAAAACGATAAGTTCGCTGATCTGCATATTTTTAGATACAAATAATTGAATAAGCTACCGTTTTCATATTATTTATTGAAGATGATAACAATAAAGATAGTTTTTATTACTTTACAAATAAAATGTGATTTCTGTTCATAGTCATTAATAATTTTAGGACAGAGGAAAAAATGGCTCAAAATTTCATGCAAAATCTATCCGATTAGATAGTTAAATAAAACCACAGATTAAGAGATGAAGTTACGATTATCACTCATAAGATGAAGGGTACCCTACTTACTATGCAGATTATGAGGGACAGATCGTTTAAATGATTATCGCAATGGCTCCCTCCATCGGAATATACTAAAATACCCAAGAGATGATGCAAGAGTTTATGAGAGTCATCAGCAAATAGCACGAAGCTTTTTAAAGATTGAAGAAAGAGTGCGAGAAGTTGCGGAATTCAAGTGAGAAGATAAAAAAGGATAATGGATAACTGCTAAAAAAAGTTCAACGAAAGGATTAAGAAGAGCAAGAAATGGTGGAAAAGTGGCATAGCGAAAGATTACTAATGGAGAACGAAGCAGTTACTTCTAAGTCTATGATTCAGAAATTAACGTAGGAATACAATAAGCTTGAAAGACAGTTTAACGATCTGCGAGCTTAGAAATTGCGAATGTAGGAAATAAGAAGAGAGGAAATCGAGGAAACTGGTCTGGACCATCATATTGAGCTGATGACCTTGCGAAACCGAGTCTAAAAATAACACCAGAGAATATAAAAAATGCTGAGAGAGTAGTTATAAACAAAAAATCAGACCATCAAAGAGATGGGCAAATTTTTATAGGAATTAAAAAAGTTATAGAGCAAGTAATTAACAGGAGGTAGATTTATCGAAGATGTCTTCGAAAAATTGCAAAAATACAGTCAGCTTTCTGACACCATCGAGGAACTACGGCAAGAAAACAACGATCTGAGAGAGAAGAAAATATAATTAGAAAATGCCAAAACATCCTTAGAGATCAAATTGAAGGAAAGCAAATCTATTGAATACAATTTACGCAGTCAGTTGTAGAGAAAAAGCATTTACTTGCAGGAAGTAGAGACCAAATTAGTCATCAAAACTAATGAACTGATAAAATCGGAAAAAGAAAAAGAAGAAATGGATAATTACTATAACAACCGATGGGTAGAAGAGTATCAGAGAGTGAAGAATAGACTTGGCAGAGAGTTTTCAGAAAAAGCCTCAGATATGGAGTCAAGCTTTAATGAAAGACTCAAAGAAACCTTGAATAACCTCACAAAAGCAGTAGAGTAAAGAAATTAAGTGGCTAAGCGAAATGAACTGTTAGAAAAAATGTATAAAGAGGACCAAAAGTAAAAAGATGAATTGAAGGAAGAGATCAGTTCACTGAAATAGAAAGTAGAAGAGTCGAGGAAAAATATTAAATAGACTGATCGCATGGCCATGGAAGAGATCCGAGTATATCGTCAAACTTTTTTCTCATAAAAGTAAAACTTTTTGAAGAGAATCAAAGATCTCGAAGGTATTGTTAAGTTCCAGAATGAAGAGCTAAAACGATTTATTCAATAGAACGGAGAAAACATGGAAAAATTGAAGCAAGAACATGCTATTCAGGAAGAAAAACTGACCAGTCAATTTGCAGCAGAAAAGAAGTAATTACAAGATCAGCATGAAAAACAGATCCTCAAAATGTAAAATATGATCGCAAAGCTCAACAAAACTGCTTAGCAGGTCAAAGAAAAGCTGAAGGCATAGTTCTAGACCCGAATGGCCTAAAAGTAACATTAATTTGGAGAAGTCCTTCTCAAACGCGATCAGTAGGATAAACAAAAACACGAAAAATGGCTACTTCGATTTCGTGAGATGTAACTCAGAAATAACTTATCTCTGAAAAAATTAGAAGATGATATCAGCTCTCAACAATAAAAAATATTAGCTCAAGCCTCTGCAAACGAAAGATTAAGCT
>JAGOVR010000045.1 GCA_018060635.1 Bacteriovoracaceae bacterium | reverse complement strand
AATTATCCTTTTTGTACCATTGATCCTAATATTGGAATTGTAAATGCTCCTGATGAAAGACTAGAACAAATTGCGGGAATTTTTCATCCTGAAAAAATACTTCCAGCTATGGTAGAGTTCGTAGATATTGCAGGTCTAGTGAGAGGAGCTTCCAAAGGGGAAGGTTTAGGTAATCAATTTTTAGGTCATATTCGTGAAGTAGGTGCAATTATTCATGTGGTAAGATGTTTTGAAGATGAAAATATTACACACGTTGAGGGAAGTATTAATCCCCTTAGGGATATTGAAACTATTCATATCGAATTAGCTCTAGCTGATTTAGAAACAGTTCAAAAAAGATTAAATAATTTATCGAAATATTTTAAATCACAAGACAAAGAAGTTGTTAAAAAAGCTAAAATTTCAGAGCCAGTTTTGCAAAAGTTAGCCAAAGCTTTAGAAGAGGGAATTGTGGCGAGTCAGGTAAGTTTAGATCAAGAAGAAATTGAATCCATTGATGATTTGCATTTAGTCACATTAAAAAAACAGCTGTATGTTTGTAATGTGGATGAAGCGGCGATGCTAACGGGGAACAATTATGTCCGAATGGTAGAAGAAAAAGCTCGTAAAGAGGGTAATGAAGTCGTTGTTATTTGTGGCAAGATAGAATCAGAAATAGCAACGTTGGCTACCATAGAAGAAAAAAAAGATTTTATGCAAAGTTTAGGAATTACAGAATCAGGTCTTTCTAAACTTATTAAGAAAGGTTTTTCTATGTTAGATCTTTGCACTTACTTTACGGCAGGGCCTAAAGAAGTGCGTGCGTGGACGTTTCCTAAAGGAGCAAAAGCTCCTCAAGCCGCAGGAGTGATCCATACTGATTTTGAGAGAGGTTTCATTAAAGCAGAAATCTATAACTTAAAAGATTTATTAGACTGCGGCTCAGAACTTAAAGTTAAAGAAAAAGGAAAACTAAGAATTGAAGGGAAAGAATATATCGTGCAAGATGGTGATATTATCCATTTTAGATTTAATGTTTAAAAACAGTAATATCAAAAATTTGATTTAAGTCCTGACTATCTTTGAGTTCAGTATAAAGTAATTTATAAAAATAAATATTACGAAAAATAAATTTTACATATTTACGTGTTTCTTTATAGGGAATAAATTCCATGGTATTTAAAATATCATGATTTAAAAATTCTTTTCGCCATTTATCTACTCTGGAATCACCTGCATTATAAGAAGCTAAAATATAAGCTAAGTTTCCATTATATTTTTTATATAAAAAATCAAAATAATACGTTCCCAATTTTATATTAATAGCAGGGTTTTCTAGTTCTTTAAGTGTTACTTTACTAGAAATAGACCGAGCGGTTTTGGGCATAAGTTGCATAAGCCCTATGGCCCCTACGCCTGATTTAGCTTTAGGATTAAAAGTAGATTCTTGCCTTGTCAGAGATAAATAAACATAAGGATCAATAATTTCTTGATACTTTTTCATTTCATCAAAATAAGGGGTAGGAAAAAGAGAGCTTAACGTAGCATAATCCAAGACAATTTTTTTCTGATCTAAAAGATTTGTTAAAAGAGTAAAACAGGCAAAATAATTTTGAAAACTATTAATAATTTTACAAATAGCATTAGAAGATAATTGGATATCTCCCGTCACTTCTTTTAAAGTACTGAATTCCATATCTATCATGGGCTTAGAAGTTTTGATATTCCAAATTTTCATACGTAAAATAGAAGCTAAAAAATCAGGGTTGTTTTTTAATGCATTTATTTTTTCGGTGGTTATTTGTGTTTGGATAGAATTTTTATCTAAAAGTTTTTTATAAGTATCTCTAGAGTTGAAAGTAATTTTTTTAGCGGCAAGAATAGCATAAGCACTAAGGGGATCTTGAGTAATAATATTTTGATAGATGGCTTTAGATTTTTCTAAAGCATTTGTTTGCTCATAAGCGTAAGCAATCCAAAATCTATTTTTAGAAGATAAAGCCCCTAAATTGCTTTCTAAAGAATACTTTTTAATAAAAGAAAATGCTTCAGTATAGTTTTTCTGCAATAAATAAGTCCATAAAACTAAAAAGAGAGCTTCATCCTTGTAGTCAGGAGTCACATTTTCTAAGATATGATGATACATCTTAAGAGCAATAGTTTGATCGCCTTTTTGCTGTAACTCTTTAGCGAGGATCACCAAAACATTTTGAACTTTTTCTAAAGATGTTTTGGTTTTATATTTTTTATATAGATCAATGATTTTTCCTAAAATATAATTTTTATAGCGAGCAGATGGTTCAGGTTCTTTGAGCAGTTCATACATCCTATCTGTGAGAACATTGAATTCACTGCTAAACTGGCTAAAATTTTCTTGCTGTGTTTTTTGTTTTTTTACTTCTTCTTTCACCCCAATACCTATACTTAATCTAGAGTTAATCTGTTGGGGGATAAGAGCATCTTTTTTTATAAAATTAAGTGAAATTAAGTCAGAGATTTGTTGATGAAAAATAGGATCTAGAGAAGATCTCTGTAAAATGATATCAAGGTCTCCCCACTTTTTATCTTGAATATAATTTTTAAGCTGTGCTCTTAAAAAAATTTTTGAGTTTTCTTTGAAAGTTAAATTTGCGGGGATAAGTTTTATTAAGCGAATAAAAGAATCTCTGCAAGTAGCTTGTAGCTTAACTTCCCATTGAGAGATACTGAGAGGAGTATTGCCTTTAGCTTGACTACAAAGATCATGAAAAGAAAAGATACTGGTGACATTTAAAGCTTGGTATATTTTTTTTACAGCTTCTTGATAAATTTTAAAAATATTTTCAGAAGCCAAACTTTCTTCTAATGTTTTAATAGAAATTTCATCAAATTTTTTAGGATCATCGTAAAAAGATAAAATAGATTCTCCTAAGGAAATCTGTTCAGGGCTAGGGTTAAAATAAGTTGAATTTAAAACATCATGTAACGTTTCAATTTTATCAGAACCACTTTCTTGAGCAGAAGATAAAATTAAAAAGAAAAAGGGAAAGGCAAAAGAAAGTAGTTTTATCATATTTATTTTGATTTAGAGTCAAAATAATCATTTTGAATTTTGAGCCAAGCTTCTTTTTTATCCATGGGGATAAAGGATTCATATTCTTTGAGTTGTTGCTTGAACTCTTCATTTCGTTTTTTTGAAGGAAGATCTATGTCACCAAAAACTTCATTTAAATTTTCTGCTAAGTCTTTAAAATGATCTCCTTTACGAAAAACTACTACATCAGGCTTAATACCTGTTTTAATCTCTAACAAAGCTTTTTTAATTTTATACAGAGGCCCTGCAATTTTATGACTTTGAAAGATACAAATAATAAAGACGATAGAAATAAAAATTAATTGATAAACACACAAAGCTAAAATAAGTTTAACGCGACTTTCCTCTAAAAACTCTTTAGAAGCATGAAAAGCAGTATGACTGATAAAAGAATTAACTAATTCATAAATAGTGATGGGATAGATTAAGCTAGAAACAAAAATGAGTGAACAGACAAAAAGGCTGAATTTTATCTGAAATTTGGGATTAATAAGGTAAATACTACGTTTAATGGCCAAGATATTATTCCTTGTTTTATAAAATTTTAACTCCATTTTAGTGAGAAAATAGGTTAAAATCCACCTTGTTTTTAGTGTACCTCATGTGTTCCTTTAAAAATAGACTGCATAGGAGAATTTATATGACAAAATTATCTGATTTTATTGGTGCAATAATAAATCCCCAAAGTGGGAAGAGTTTTTTAGAGGAATTAAGGATAGTAGAACTTAAAGAGAATGGTCAGGAATTCTTTTTAAAGTATAAAAGGGATGGGATTCCTTTAGAGCAGAAAAAAGAGATTGAGCAGAAAATTTTTTTAGAGGCAAAAAAATATTACACAGAAGACAATATAAGTATATTAAGCTTTTCTACATTAATGACATCTCCTGCACCTTCTTCTGCTCCTTCCTCCGCTGAGCTTAAAACAGGTCATGGGACGACTTTTAATAAGAAAAAAATTCCTCATGTGCAAAAAGTGATTGCTATTGCTTCAGGTAAAGGAGGGGTTGGAAAATCAGCTGTGGCTGTAAACCTAGCTCTTGCTTTACAGAAGCTAGGAAAAAAAGTTGGTATATTAGATGCGGATATTTACGGTCCTTCCATTCCTCTTCTCCTTGGTAAAAAGGAAGAGAAACCAGTGGTAGATGACAATAAAAAAATTATTCCTTTGCAAGCCTATGGAATAAAATTTATGAGTTTTGGTCTTTTTATCGCAGAAGGTGATGCTGTGATTTGGCGTGGACCAATGCTCAATGGTGTTTTAAATCAATTTTTCTTCGATGTGAATTGGCAAGATGTTGATTATCTTTTAATTGATCTTCCTCCTGGAACTGGAGATGTTCAGCTTTCTATGGTGCAAAATGCTTTTATTGATGGAGCTTTAGTTATTTCTACTCCTCAAGATGCGGCAGTGATGAATGCGATGAAAGCGGCGGCTATGTTTAAAAAAGTTAATGTTCCTGTTTTAGGACTTATCGAAAATATGAGTTCTTTTATTTGCTCTAAATGTGATGAAGAACACTTCATTTTTGGAAAATCAGGAGTTTCAGAGATTGCTAAAAAACAAGAGTTGGAATTTTTTGGCTCAATCCCTTTGCAAGTAGAGTTAAGAGAAGGATCGGATGCAGGTATTCCTTTTATGAGCCAAGATAAATTTATAAAAACCCCCGTAGCGAAAGCTTTTTTAGGAGTTGCAGAAAAACTTATTTTGACACTAGAACCTACTGTGGAGACAGATAAGAAGCCTAGTTTTCTAGGGCGTTTATTCTCTTGAAAAAACTCTCTCTTTTCTGTATTCTCCGTTTAACTCTTTTTAAGGAATAAACCTATGAAATCTCAAAAATATAATCAAGGTGAGTTAAAAGAATTAAAAGTAATGATTGATAAAAACGTAGTGGATGCTTTTGAAATTATGTCTAAAAACTCTAAAAAAGCCATTGATGAGCTTGTTGTCATTGCTCTTCTTCGCTACAAATCGGCTCATACGGATTATTTAGGAGATGCTCCTCAAGTAGATCAGATGGATCGCTTCTCTCGTGGAGAGAGCTAAACTGTTCATTTTCTTTACACCAGCAAAAAATAATGACAATTTTATAATCACTTCCCTTCCTGTATTCTAAAAATATTCAATTATTTCAATATGTTATGTAATTTTCTCCTAAGTAATTTAAACGTTACTCACATGGCATTCACCTTGCATCATACAAAGGCAAATAGGAGAATTTATGAAAAACACAGCAAAAAACACTTTAGTTACTTTAGCCGTTTTAGGGGCCGTTTTTTTTATAGCGGGTAAAACGAGTATCTTTGGTCAAAAAGAATTAAAGGTTGCTAATAGATTTCAAAATCTTGAAAAAGACTTTAATCAAGATAGTCATAAAATTAAAAATAGCTGGAGTGATGCTTTCCAAAACTCTGCTCCTGTTAAAGTTATTCAACTTAATCAAGTAGAGAAAAAAGAAGAAGTAAAAGTTGTAGAACAGCAAGAAGTAAAAAAAGCTAAAGAAACAGGACTTAAACTAAAACCTTCCGTTCAAATGAGTGTGGCTACTTTTTATAGCGCTTCTCAAAAATTTATGTCTAATCATGTAACTGGAGAGTTAAGCACTGATGCAGAAGGAAATTTACAATCTATCGTAGTTCATATTGATGGAGAAGGTTCTATTGAGCTTGCTAATATTGTAAAAAATGGTGAAGGTGCTTTTAAATATACAGATGTAGATGGTTCTGAAAGAAATGGAATTATTCAAGCTGTAGGAAATTCTTATGATGTATTTTTAGCCGATGGAACTTTAGAAAATTCTCGTATTCGTTTCCACTCAGCCTCAGAATCAGAGTATTCGGATGCTATTCAAGCTTCTAACCAAGTATCTGGGGAAGAATTTACTGATGAGCAAAGAGAAGAAATGGAAGAAAATTTACAAAGTTATTATGAATCAGGTATGCAAAATGATACTCACGTAGCTCAAGTTGGTTTTGCTTTTGGTTCATCAACTGATATGTAATTTATTTAAAGCGTTATCTAGTTCTAGATTGGAATAAAAGTTAGCTTTTCCAATAATAAGATGAATTTTAGTAAAGGGTAGCGGTAATTTAGCTTGGTTCCAAGATCTTTTAAAACAATAATATTTTTCAGGGAAAGCTCTTACAGGAAAAATCTTTTTTTGTGTTTTTTCTGAAAGTTTTATAATCCCTTCTTTGCTTTTAAAAATAGGTCCTTTGGGCCCATCTACGGCCATAGCATAACGATAACCTTTTTTAATTTTTTTAAGTGATGCTAGAAATCCTTGAATAGGTTTTTTATCGGAAGATCCTGCAACTACTACATAGCCTAAAAATTCCAAAGCCGTTGCCATAATGGTTCCATCTTTAGAAGGTGAGCTCATAATAACTGTTTTACTATTTTGAAAGTAACCCAGAAGGGATAATTCATCTTGATGCCAAAAAGCATAAAGAAAGCTAGCAGAACTAGGAGAGACTCCACTGAGGTCTTGCATGGCTAATTTAAAATTCGATTCATCTTCATAGTGAAATTGATAAGAGAAAGTAGAAGAATAGATCTTATAAATAAACCCAGCTAGAAGTCCTAAAATTTTTTGTTTTAGCATAATTACTTGTGCAGGAGTCGTTTAAATTCTTCTGTTAAGAGAGGTACAATCGTAAAAAGATCTCCCACAATACCGTAATCGGCTTTGGAAAATAAAGGAGCTTCGGGATCATTATTAATACAAACAATTATTTTAGAAGTTCTCATGCCTGCTAAATGTTGAATAGCACCAGAAATTCCACAAGCAATATAAAGAGAAGGAGAGACGGTTTTTCCTGTTTGTCCTACTTGCATAGAATGTTCGGCATAACCCGAATCTACTGCCGCACGAGAGGCTCCCACAGTAGCTCCAATCACCTCTGCTAACTCAAATAAAATTTTAAAATTTTCTTTATTTTTCATAGAACGTCCACCAGAGACAATAATATTGGCTTCAGTCAGATCTAGTTTTTCAGATTGTCCTTTTACTATTTGTATAACGCTAGCTTTCGGCTTATCCATAGTAATATTTTTATCTACCATTTCTGCACTAGATTCCGATAAATTTTGAGAAAGGCCTAAAGCATTAGGACGAATAGTAGCAAAATAAGGCTTAGGTCCCATAAATTCAGTACGGGCTAAACATTTACCCGCAAAAACAGGGCGAACACCGTAAAAGATGTCATTTTTAATTTCAAATGAAACGATATCACTGATAAGACCAGCATCAAATTGAGTTGCAAGACGTGGAAAAAAATCTTTAGTTTGAGCTGTAGCTCCTGTGAAAACATAGTCATAAGAATTATTTTCTAAAAACTTTTTAAGAGCTGTAGCATATCCATCAGAAGAATAGTTTTTTAAAAAATCATTTTTAAGATTAAAAATATTTTTTGCTCCATGCTTTTTTAAAATATTTTGTTGTTCTAAAGAACAAGGCTCGATAAAAACAACATCTACGAGATGTTCCTTTAGCTTTCCTAAAATTTCTAGAGTTACAGTTTTTATTTGACCTTTATTTACTTCGCTAAATATCGCAATTTTTGCCACAAAAAATTCCTTTGTTTTTAAATTATTTTTGCTTCAGTTCTAAGGAGGTTTACCACCTCTTTTACAATATCAGCTTGCTTTTCAGCTTCACGGGCATCAAATTTTTTCCCTGCAGGTTTTTCTTGAGGAAGGACAAATTCAGTATACTTTACTTTACGATCATTTTCAGAAACACCAACATCACTTAAAGAATAAGTGGTAAGAGGTTTTTTCTTAGCTTTCATAATTCCAGGGAGCGAAGGATATCTAGGTGTATTAAGTCCTTTATTACAAGCAATAACAGCAGGTAAGTTTAGTTCATAAACTTCTAAACTTCCTCCTTCAATTTCTCTGCGAACTTGAATTTTTTCTGCAGTTTGTTCAAATCCTACTACTACACTGACAGAAGGAAAATTCATCATTTGCGCTAAAATTTGTGGAACTTGTAAACAATCATCATCAATGGCTTGTTTTCCGCATAAAATAAGATCGGGAGTTTTTGCACTTTTTTCAATAGCTCCTTTAATAGCTTTGGCGGTCATATAAGAATCTAAAAAATCATTAGTTTCCACTAAAAAAGCTTCATCGGCTCCCATGGCCAAAGCTGTTCGGAGTGCCTCACTATCTTTAACAGAGCCAACTCTTAAGACGATTACTTGGGTGTCTGTTTGCTCTCCTTTGATCAGAAGAGCTTGTTCTACCGCAAATTCGTCATAAGGATTCATAATCCATTTTACGTTAGCAGTTTCGATAAAACTTTTATCGTTAGTGGGGATAACTTTAGTTTCAGTATCAGGAAGTTGTTTTATACAAACGAAGATATTCAAAGGTCATCTCCTTAAAAATAAGATTTAATTTAGGATTATTTAAACTATAGATGGATGATTTTGTACAGTTTTTCTAGATTTAAGGACGGGTATTTTTCTCTTTATAATTTTGATACTTAAATTCCTGATTTTTATGATCATAAACAGCGGTTATCCACTGATCCTTGTCTTTCCCTTGATAATAAATGTCGATATAAAGAGCATCTTCTACTCGCATTTTGATAACATATATTTGTGCTTTGGACTCCCAAATTCTTTTTAAATGCCCATCAACTAAAGAGGGGATCTTTTTAAATTGACCGTCTTTAGGGTCAAATATTTTGATATAGATGTTACGTTTAGATTTTTCAGAGGTTCCAACCCACGCTATAAAATAGAGATCCAAAAATGATTCTAAGTTGATATGAAAGGCAGTTTCTTTTTCAGCAGAAATGAGTGATTGAGTTAATCCTCCAATGTTTTTAATCTGATTGGTTTTTGCATTAAATATTTTACCATGAATTTGAAGCTCACTAGAGTAGCCATTTTTCATTTTCTCTTCCCATACAATAAATGTTTCTTCATTGTTTTGGATAAATTTATAATGATTAATGGTTTCTGAATTTAAAAGCATTCTTTTGAGAGGGTCTGTTTTGGAGTAAATAAAAAGATTATTTTGTTCTTTATCATCGGTTAATTTTTCTAAAGCAAATAAATCAATAATAATATTTTCTTTTATCTCTTCATCTTTTTTGATTTCTGGTTTTAATTCGGGCTCCTGTGACTTACGGGCAGGAGCTATTATTTCAGGCTCAAAAAGTTCTTCTTTTTCTTTAATCTTTTCTTTAATTTTTTCATTATTTTTTTCTTTAACTTCTGCATTTTTCACTTCTATTTTCTTTTGAGGGATAACAGGATTAATTGTTCTGGCTAGAGAATGGCTATAAAAAGTGAGAGGAGATGAGGTCAGAGTGCTTTTTTCAGAAAATGTGTACGAACTTTTTTTTGTTATTTGGTAATAAGATTCAGGTTTATGGTTTACTTTCTTTTTAGCTTTAAATTTTTTATAAAATACTTTACGAACAAGGGGATTCCTCTCTTTGTTATTTTGATTTAACTGTGAAGCTTGAGAAAAAAGCTGAACATTCTCTGTCCTCTGAGGAGAAGATTGTTTACAAGAAAAAGATAAAAAAAGACAAAAAATAAATAGCAAATATCTTGAAATTTTACACATACTCCCCCTTAAACTTGATGTTATGAGAAGCAAAAGAGATGCCAAGAAGTTATGATAATAGAACACTTAAAGGTGTTTGCGATAGATAAAGTGTCATAGATAGTGACAGTGTCAATTTAATTGACACTTAATTTTTTATAAAGAAATGACTTTGTGTGAAATACTTCGGGGAAAATAAATTGTTCCTGAAGTTTCTTAAAATAAGGGAGCTCTCGCAAAGGTAATACAACAAAACTTCGTTCTCTCCAGCGTGGATGGGGAATACATAGATGAGTTGAGTTTATTTTGTGATTGCTCCAAAAAATAATATCCAGATCAATAATACGTGGTCCTTTCGAGGTGTCTCTGATTCGCCCCATAGTTTTTTCTATGTGCAGTAAAAGATTCATTACAGCCTCTGCCTTTGTATCAGCAGGGATTTTAAATTCTAAAACTTGATTTAAAAAAGATGGTTGATCCAAGTAATCAATTGGTTCTGACTCGTAAACATTACTTTGAGCAATAAATTCAAAAGATGTTTTTAAATGCTCTAAGGCTTTTGTTAAGTTTTGAGTTCGATTTCCTAAATTAGATCCAGTAGCAATAATAAGACTCATAATTTCTTTTTTCGTTGCTCTTTTTCTTTTTGAAAAGTTTCATACTCTTGAATATATTTTTGATCCCAAGGAGTGATGGCAGTATTTTTAGGAGCACGAGGAGGCCCTTTGACTCCACAGGAAGAAAGAAAAAAGCTTAAAAATAAAAAAAGTAAAAAATTAAAATTCAAGAGCAATCCCAACACTCATCACATCGAGTCCTAAATCCAGCCTAATAAACCATCCAGGAACCATTCTTTTAAGTGCTGTCACACCAAAAATAAACTGTTGCTTAGCCACATCATCTACAGCATTTAATTCCGCATCTCTTTGAGCTTGAGTTAAAGTTACTGTATCGCTGTCTTGTCCTGCATCTGAATTTTTTGCACTTCTAATTTGATAACCTAAGTAAGGCTGAAGATAAGCATTAAAAGGAATTGCAAAGGTATATTTGGCCCTTAAAATGATATCACTGAGAGAAGTATCAATGCCGCTACTAGGATGATCAACCAGTAAACCTCTGCCGTATTGTAATTCGAGCCATCCATTATCAATTAATTGATAAGCCCAACTCCCTGCAACATAACTGTGACTACTAGAATCTCCAGTTGTGTCATCAGCACTAACTCTTCCATAGGATAAAGCAATAATATTATCTGTTTTTATAACGCGCTTACTTTGACCTTCTAGCTCAGCATCATCACTATCCTTTTCTATAGAGTACAGGTCATCTTCAGATTCGATGCGATCTTTTGCAGGGGTTCCTTCTTCAGTAGATGACTTGGTGCTATACGAGGTGTCATCTCCTCTCAAAACTTGTACTTCACCGTTTTCATGGAGTTCT
>JAGOVR010000160.1 GCA_018060635.1 Bacteriovoracaceae bacterium | reverse complement strand
CTGACAGATGATACCTGTCATAGATAGACTCTGCTCCTTTTTGCTGGATACAGCGCAACCATTTATCATCCCGCGCCACTACCCAAACAGGAATATTTTTTTTCTTGGCAATCATTGCTAGCCATAAATCACTCATGTTTTTATATTGAAGGGGGACATGTCCTAGTTGAATCAGTTGAGAATGGTAGGCCATAGTTCCGGTACCAGGAATATGGGCTTTTTGGGCATGGAGAAGTTCTTTAGTGAAATGGAGGCCAATTTTTTCTTTGTAATAGGATTGGACTGGTATTTTTTGAATCATATTTGCATGGACGCAAATAAAAGCTTCACGCTTTAATCGCTCTATTTCCTGGATCATTACCTGTGCATAATCAGTAGGGTAAAAAATATCATCGTCGATAGTGAAGATATATCCTTTTTGTTTTAACGTTCGAGAAAATTTACCCAAGTCTCCTAAATCACCAGTTAAGGAAGATTGTGTGATTTTTATTTTTTTAAGTTTAAGGAAAGTTGGGATGGAAGCATAATTATTAAGATGCACGTGAATATTTTTAGCTTGATGATAAATGGAGTCTATCACCATTCGTAATGATTCTTTCCGAGCGGGAAAAGAGGCTACATTAAAATTAATCGCTTTGTCATTTTTCATGTTATCTCTCATGTCACCACCTGATAAAAGGATTCATATTGAGAAGGAAGGTATTCATCTTTCCAAGTCCAAATGTTATGATGAACATACAATTTCTTGAGCTCTCTATATAAATTCATATTCCTTCTAATTATGAGTACCTTGCCTTTCTTGGCATAAAGCAAGTTTGGTGCCCAAATCACGGTATTTTTTTCCTTAAATATTTTTTTTACCACATCATGAATAAGTATATGGTGGGGATGACCATATTCGCCCATGGGGCCGTGGGTAAAAACATCCGTGATGGCACAAGCGGGAATTAAGAGATTAAGTCTTTTTTCAATATATTCTTTAATATATTTCTCGAGTACCCTTTCCCAAGCTTTCAAGTTTTCCTGGTTGGGAATTTCATCCATGGCCATGAAAAGGCATTTCTCACCTAGGGGATGCATCTTAATAAATTCAGCTCTTTTTTTGGAGATAAATTCACTGTCAGCTCTGGCACTAAAAACTACAATGATAAGATCCACCCAGACAGGTTCGAACCAAATGATTTCATCATCAGGATGCGCTACTATCATGATTTTCATTTTTAAAGAACTCCTCAATATTAAGAAAGGTCATGGAATTATGCTCATATTTTTTAAGTAGATGAGAGGAAAAAATAATAGTTTTATCCTCTTTAAACTTAAGCAGTGTTTCAAGTAAAGCCTTCCGACTTAGGTCATCCAATCCATTTTCAGGTTCATCCATGACCCATACATCAGCGGTTTCCACTAAAGTTATTGAAAGGAAAATTTTTTTCTTTTGACCTAGCGAGAGGGCGTGGAATTTATTTTCTAAGGTGGAGGGCTCAAGGTTAAAGTGGTGATGGAGATAATCAATCCTATTTTGAGTTTGTACTTTGCGGATTTTGCACACAGTATGTAAAAAGTCGTAGGCTTTAACATTACCGAAATAATCAGGAGTGTCATTCAGATAGGTTTTAACTGCCTTAGTTTTGGAATGAAAAAGAGGCAGATTGAATTTGGCATAAGTGGCATTTCCTTTATAGTTCCGGTCAATACCTCCTAAAATTTTAAGCAGAGTTGTTTTTCCTGAGCCGTTAGCACCTTTAATGACATAAATTCCTTTTTGAAAAGTAAGATTAGAGGTCTTAAAACGAGGACCGTCCACAAAAGTTTTCTCTAAATTTTTTAATAGGATCATATGCCTCCCGCATAAAATAAAAGAATTGTAGTTTGAATGGATATGCAAAGGAAAAACCAAAGAACCGAATATTTTTTAATTAAATTATTTAAAAAGATAAGCAGGAAAAGGTTAGGAAGTGTAATGAGGTAAAGGATGTTGCTCATACTTAAGAGTATGAGGGGAATGATATAACATATTGCTCCTACTAGTTTTAAGAGAAACATCTGTTGATCCATAGGAAGAGATCCTAATATAGGCATATATTTTTTAAAACTTTCCTTTATGTTTTGATACATAAAAGCAAAGAAAGTAGCATAGGGCCAAAGGAAGAAGGGAAGCAGAAAAAAGAGAGGTTGTTTTTTAATTAGAAAACAACTTAAGGCATAGCCTGATAAGGCGCTGGCACTCAAGAAAGTTAATTGGGAGAGGTGAGGCCTTAGGCTTTCAAAAACTAATTGAAAAATGAGGCGGGAGTGCAACACAGGAAATGTTTTATGCCAGAGGAAGGTGGAAACATATTTCCAGTTGTTTTTGAGTAAAAAAACTAAGATAAAGCAAAATGCGTACACTGTATTAAAATAGATAAGATTGGAAAGAAAGACAGGGTTCGAAATTGAGAAGTCCTTTAAAACCAAGATCAAATTCAGAACAAAAACCAGAGGTAAGTGGATGTAGGATTTTTCTGCCAAAAAAAATATTTGGGAAGAAAAGGGAGATAAAGGCAAGGAAGTTTCCCAATAAATTAAAGAAATGCTGGTGGGCTCTGTTTTAACCAGCGCTAACTCATAGATGAAAAAAATTCCAGTTAACGCTAACACTCCCATCCAGAAATTATAAAAAATATAATTGATGAAATCATGGGAAAGATGCTCAGGAATGATAAGCATAAATAACAACAGGCATTTTCCCAAGGTGGGGTAGAAGGATTCTTTATAGAAATTAGTCCAGCTGGCGGAAAGACGTAAAGTCATATAACTCAGCATACTATTCTCCTCACTTCATTATTTTGTAGCCATTCTTGCTCAGAATTTGCTTAGTTATTTTAATTTCTCGGTTCATCTCGCTGAAATTCGGCAGATTACTATCTCGTTCAATAATTACGCCCTGGGGAGAAACTTTTTTTATGATATTCTCAAAAAGCTCCCAAACCTCTGGCCAAATATTATTGGCGTGGGTATCCACGGGCATACCATACT
>JAGOVR010000159.1 GCA_018060635.1 Bacteriovoracaceae bacterium | reverse complement strand
AGCTGATTCTATTTCAAAGCGTTTGAAATAAATTTTAAGAGGGCCATGAGTAATGATCTCAGGCAGTGTATCTGCAAAGTTTTGAGCTTTAAGTATTTTTTCTAAACGTAAGGTGAGTTCTTTAAGTTCAAATGGTTTAGTAATGTAATCATCACCTCCTAACTCCAAAGCTTCCAGTCTAGTAGCAGGATTATTTTGAGCCGATAAAAAAAGAAGAACAAAGTTTTTAGATTTTTCTCGCCATTTACGAGCAAGATCAATTCCCGATCCATCGGGGAGTCCTATATCCATTAGCACTATGTTGGGATTATTTTCTTTAAATTTTTGTTCAGCCATTTGAGCTGTAATAGCCAAATCACAGCTAAAATTTTTATTTTTTAAATAGTCATGCAGTGTTTCGCCAAGATTTTTTTCATCTTCAACAATGAGGATTTGAGTGGAGTTATTCAAGAATATCTCCAGTTGATTTGGGAAAACTTAATTCAAAGATGAGATGAGGAGCTGACGTTATTTTAAACTGACCATGCATATTAAGCGTCAAGTTTTTAATAAGATACAAACCAATCCCAGATCCTTTAGGTGAATTATACTTATAAAAAAGAGTTCCTAGTTTTTTTAAGTTGCCTGTGAAAAAAGGGCCAAAATCCTCATAGCGTAAAGAAATAGTATGAGATTGCTCTGCTAGAGTTATTTTAATTTGAGAAGAGGAACTGGCGTGTTGGGCACTATTTTCTAAAAGATTTTTTAAAATGAGTGTTAAAGCCGATTCATCTACCACGACATTATAAGAAGTATTATCTGCTAAAATTAAACTTACAGGTGTTTTATTTTTACTGATAATTTTTTTTAAAAAACGTTCTAAATCGAGAGATGTAAGATTTAAGACACCTCCTTTTTCTAGCCTAGAAAGTTGTAAAATCTTATCTAACTGCGTTTCTAATTTTTGGGTATCATCAAAAAGTCGCTCCATCAGTATCTGAGCTGTTGACGTGGTTTTCGTGTCTTGTGGATCCAGCGTGTTTTTTAAAACTTCTGATAAGACCTCTGATTGCAAGTGAATGCTGGCCAGTGGTGTTTTAAGTTCATGGGTTAAAGAGGCAAAAAAAGAAGTCAGCATATGGGATCTTTTTAAACTTTGCAGATACATAAATAAAATGGTGAGGGTGACACTTAAGAGCAGTAAAAAAAAGATAGAGCCTTCCCATTTCACCATAGTTAAAAAATTAATAGAAATATCAGTTTTAATAGGAAGAGCATTCAGAGTTGTTCCTAATTTTACAATGAGATAAAGCCACCAAATAGCTAAGATAAAAATAAGAAAAATGAGAGTTGCCATAATAAGAAATGGCCAACGCTTAATTTTAAAGCCAGAGGAATTTAGCATAACCTTTTTTCCAATTCAGGCAAAACAGTCTCATGAGCACAAGAGGTAAAACCTACTTCATAGGCGTTGGGAGCTAAGTAAATTCCTTTTTCAAGTAGAGAGAGGAAAATTTTTTCAAACTCTTTCGTTTCAATCCAAAAAAGACCCGTGTCCCAAGGTAATTTATAATCTACTGATTGTTTTTTTAACCAATGTTCAAAGAGTGTAACAATTTTTTCAGTTAGACTATTTAAGTTTTTATAAAAAGCCGTATCTAGTTTTTTAAGAGTTGCAAGTCCTGCCACCATAGCCAAGGGATTCCCACTTAACGTTCCTGCTTGATAAACATTTCCGACAGGGGCCAAACACTGCATAATATCTTTTTTTCCAGCGATGGCACCCACAGGCATACCACCTCCTATAATTTTTCCGTAAGTCACAAGATCTGGTTTTATATTTAAACGTTCAGCCATGCCTCCAAAACCTACACGAAAACCAGAAATAACTTCATCAAAGATCAGAAGAGCATTATGTTTTTGAGTGATCTGACGTAGAAAATTTAAAAATTCAGTAGGAAGTGTGATGAGTCCATTGTTGGCAGGCAGTGGTTCAATAATGACAGCCGCAATATCTTTTCCATGTACGGAAAAAATTTCTTCGACTTTAGGTATATTATTCAGTTCACAAATAAGAGTGTCGTGACTTACGCCCAGAGGAATGCCAGCAGAAGAACCAGTGGCCGTTCCTGCAAGTCCTGAACCTGCTTTAATGAGCATGGAATCGGTGTGACCATGATAACAGCTTTCAAATTTTAATATTTTATTTTTTCCTGTAAAACCTCGAGCCAGACGTATTGCGGTCATGACGGCTTCTGTTCCAGAATTAACAAAACGGATTTGATCAATAAAAGGTAAGCGAGCAGTTAAAAACTCTGCTAATTCTAAAGAATAAGGTTCACAAGCACCGTAACTCCAGCCTTTTTCTAAGGCCAAAGTAAGTGCTTCTTTTATGGTAGGATCAGTATGCCCAAGGATCAAAGGGCCAAAACTCATACAAAAATCGATATAGTTTTTTCCTTCTATGTCATAAAGAAAAGCGGCATTTCCTTTTTCAAAAAAAAGAGGAGTGCGTGCAAGTCCTTTAAAACTACGAACAGGAGAATGAACTCCACCCGGAATAATTTTTTTTGATTTTTCAAAAAGATCAATTGATTTAGACATAAAACCATTCCTTAAAATTATTGGCCCCATAAGTAATAATCATGTCAGCACCAGCACGTTTTATCGCCACTAAGGTTTCTTTATACGTATCTTGAAAGGAAGAAATGAGTCCAGCTTTTTGCATAGCCCAAAGTGCTTGATATTCACCACTTACTTGATAGGCGGCTAGAGGAAAATATTGCATCTCTTCATGGTGTTTAATTTGATAAAGAATATCTAAGTAAGCTCCCGCAGGTTTGACCATTAAAATATCGGCTCCCTGTTTACTATCCCGAAGTGAAGATAAAATAGCATCTTGCGGATTTCTATAATCAATTTGGTAGCCTTTTCTATCCCCATGTTGAGGAGTTGATTCCGCCGCAGTTCTAAAGGGTCCATAAAAATTAGAACTAAATTTAGAACTGTAACTCATAATAAGAGTTTGTTCTAACTGAGCATCATCT
>JAGOVR010000158.1 GCA_018060635.1 Bacteriovoracaceae bacterium | reverse complement strand
TTAATTTACAAAGTTTGGATATCTATAAGAGAGAACTCACTTCTTTGCACCCCTGTGGACTGCCTTTTACAACTTATACTTCTGTGGAAGATCTTTTAAACAAAAGTGTGGATCTTAAGAAATTTCATGCAAGCTATGTTGAAAACTTCCTCAAAACTCTTCCTTTTTAAAGAGTCGAAGGACCATTTCCTGGACCTGTCACTTCAGCACAAAATTCTTTAAGTGTAATAACTGTATCAGCATCTACATCTAAAAAATCTACTAAAGAATATTCTGTTGAAGACTGACTTAACAGCTGAGAAGCTCCTAAAATATACTCTGGTAAAAAAGTAGCGGGTTGATTAATTCCCGAAAGATCTAGATCAAAAGTAATTTCATTACGACCAGTTTGATTTGCTAAGCCTTCTAAGTAATTAAAGAGTTCTAATCCTCCTACATCAAAGCTTAATCCATCAAAAGGAAGCTGAGAACTCACTGATTCAAAAACATGAGAATAAGCACCAGCCTGTATTTCTAAACGATAATCACAAGCTTCTAAATCTTCTGGTTGATGATAAACAGCGGTTCCTGTACTAGATTGAGCGTAAATAGTTATCCATTCTTCTTGACTACCACCGCCACCGTTTCCGCCAACAGTAAATATCCCCGTAGGAGCTTGGGCCTTGGATGTTCCTTTTTTTTGAGCACTTACTTCCACACAGTTTTGATAACCAAAAAGCATGGAGAGCATGGTTGCACTTAAAAAGAGAGGAATCTTGTAAGGGGCTATTTTTTTCATCCAATTCATAATCAATCTCCAATTCAAAATGTAATACCTATTTGTTATTATCGGGTGATTTACAAAAAAGGATAAATTTTTTACCTTCTAGTAGGATAAGTCTTTAATTTTAAGTAGAATAGTCCTTTAAAGAATGCCTCCTTTAAAAGGCATGGATTACTATCAGGAGAAAAAATGAGTCGTTTTTTAAAATATTTCGGAATTCCTACTCTCCTTATAGGAATTATTATTTTAGATCAATGGAGCAAACATCTCATGCTAGATCCTGCTCATTTTTTTAGCTCTGAAAATCTTATTTTAAAGCTTTATAAAAACTATGGCCTGGCCATGGGAATTCTTTCTACTTCTAATGAAATGATTCGCAATGTGACTTACTCGACTGTTTTTGCCCTTCTCTTTGTCATTTATCTACTGACCATCTACTACATTATTAGAGAGAAAAAGGTTTTACTTCTACACTTAGGACTCACTTTTTATATGGCAGGAATTTTAGGAAATGTGATTGACCGTATTCACTTAGGATTTGTGATTGATTTTATTGTTTTACAAATGGGGCCTTTTAAAAAAGTAGCATTCAATCTAGCTGACAGTTTTCAACTCATCGGAGTTGGGCTTTCTTGTTTTTCTTTTTTTTATTACTATAAAGAATTATGGTTTCCTGAAAATAAAAGAAAGCTTTTTCTTATTAACTTCAAAGAACAATTTAAATTTGCCTTCAAATTTGTCATCACAACCATCTCTTTATCTTTTATCTTAGGACTTTTTTCTTACAGTTTTCTGCACGTTTATCTTAAAGCTCTTCCTCTGGATGAAAGGCATTTAGTGACTCGTAGCTTTTTTGTGGGGTACTTCCTCATTACCCTGCTTTTTACTATGCTTATTTTTCTTATTACTCTTATTATCTCTCACCGTAACGTGGGGCCTATTTATGCTTTCCGCCGTTTTGTACAAGAATGGGTGGCCGGAAAAGAGACCAAGTTAAAATTACGTAACGATGATTATCATCAAAAAGAATTGCAAGAAATTGCTAGCCTTTTAAATAGTAAAAAAACTTAAAAATCCTGTAATTTTTACAATTTCCTGCTTATCTTCGTTTTTACCCGATAAGTATATGATAAATAACATTCATAACAAAAATGGGAAGTTATCATCTTATGCGTTGTACTTTTTTTTCTCTCCTTATCTCTGCATGGATTAGTTTATTTTCTATTTTTTCCCCAACTCATCTTTATGCCAATAGCTCTTCTTCACAAATTTCATTATGTACCCAATTATTACTTTTAGACTTAGATCTTCCTTCCACTTTTCCTGAATTATACAACCCCTTTTTTCTCACAAGTAAACTAGGGATTCCAATTCATTATACTGATGGTTTTATCAATTCAGCTGTTCATTTTTTAATGTTATTAAAATCTAACGAACCAGCCTCGTTCAGAGGTTTTAAAAAATATATTTCTGAAACTCACATTGACGCACAAGATGTCGCACAAATCAATGCTAGGATTAAATACTTAACGGGGAAACTAAAGAACACTCGAAAAGAAAAAGATCGAAGCCTTATTCAGCAAGAATTAACAAAACTGATACAGGAAAAAAAACGTTTAAATCCTCGTGAAGATATAGTCTATTCATGGCTATCCAGAATCAAACGTTTTTGGATACTCACCCATATTTTAGGAATTCCTAGCAATCTTATATTTCCTCCGAATGATGAAATACCCAGTACACCAAACAAATACCCCAAGGTAAACTATACAAACTTGGTATTGCTAGATTCTGAAAACCCTATTGATTCTTTTATTCTCGAAATAAATCAATTATCCACTGAAGGGATTACGAATATATTCGATCTCCTTAAGAATTTCAGTCTATTTCCTCATAATCAAAGGCATCTATTTGCTTTTTTTTCTTATATTTTTGATAGAAATTTTTGGAAGCAACAAGAGATCGATGAAGTTATAGGTCCAGTTAGAACCTTCTGGGTATTACGTGACCTTTTCCAACTTACTGAAAATGATATTAAAAAATATGATGAAAATATTTTTGATATTGAAAATATTTTTCTTTCCTTTGCTTATGAATTTTATTTTAGACCTAGCAACCTGACAACTCCCGAAAAAAAAGAAATGCGATTAATAATCCTGAACTATTTTAAAAAGATCAGCGAGGATAAAGATTATCAGCACGGGTTCATCCGAGATATACAATTAAACCCTCAAATCATACGCGAAAAAATATGGATGCTATGGTATCTC
>JAGOVR010000157.1 GCA_018060635.1 Bacteriovoracaceae bacterium | reverse complement strand
TTCACCTAAAACATGAAAATATTGATCTAAGTTTAAATGATAAAAAAGTAAAAGAAACTATTTATTACAATTTAGATTCAAAAATTATCCCTTTTTTGTTTTCTTTTCATTTTATTCAAGATGTTATAAGAGCGATAGAAAATAATATGAAAAAAGAAACTTTGTGGGATAGGCCAGGAGGCGGGCAAACATTATTATTTCTTACAATACTATATTACTTCATTGACAAGCCTCAAACAAGCCTAAAGCGTATAGAACAAGCTATACAAGAGGCTACTATTGATTCTTATCAAAAAGACTTACAGGAAACACGTCAAAAAATTATTGATCTTATAAGTAGAGAAAAAACTTAATGTTTATTTAACATTTTTATTTTAAATCATTCATAAACAAGGGAGAATTTATGAACTGGATTCGCTCACTTAGCCTTATTCTTTTTTGCCTTATTTTGTATACCTTAACGGCTTCTGCCAATCGTGAAGAACGGGAAGCACAGTGGGAAAACGGAATGATTCATATTCCGCGGAAAGCTTCTTTTTTTGAGGGAGAAAGTACGGGCAAATTGATTGTGCCCACTGCCTTAGAAGATATCGAATCCTTAGTCATCAATCGGGAAAAAAACAGTTCCTCCTTTTACAAAAAGAGAAAAATCCGCTTGAATTGGAAAGAATTCTGCAGCCTTCCCTCCCTTGGGATCGTCCGCAAACGCAATTTGATTCATTTGTACAGGCACATACTTTTTTCCTCAAACAACTGAGTGATGGATCTTATAAGGTGGAGATGATAAACAAAATGGAAAATAAATCTATTAATTATAAAAAAGATTACAAATGCTTTACAAAAATAAGAAAATAAATTGAAAATAAGAATAAAAAATGAGGAGATATAAGTGAATAAAAACGAATTAACGCCTCAAGAGCGCTTTAACGCCATTATCAAAGATTGCATGGCTCCTTTACTGAAGAAAAATGGCTTTAAAAAAAAAGGCACTAAATTTACCCGTGAAGATGAAGATCTCATCTATATCGTAAAAACCTATAAGAGTCAGTGGAATACAAAAGAAGAATTAGACTTCAGAATAGAGTGGGGCCTAGAGATCAAAGAAGAGAAAAAAAAACCAGGGCTTCCGTTTTATGGGGAAGTATTACAAGGGGATTTATATGATTTTACAAAAGATGCCGAACTCCAATGGTTTCACCTAAAACATGAAAATATTGATCTAAGTTTAAATGATAAAAAAGTAAAAGAAACTATTTATTACAATTTAGATTCAAAAATTATCCCTTTTTTGTTTTCTTTTCATTTTATTCAAGATGTTATTACCTTATTAGAAAACAGTTTAGGAAAACAGGTCCAGTGGGGGATTCCGGGAGGCGCTCAAACATTGGATTGGCTTGCAACATTATACTATTTTATAGATAAACCCGAAAAAAGCTTAAATCTTATAGAACAAGCTATACAAGAAGCTACTATTGATTCTTATCAAAAAGAGTTACAGGAAACACGTCAAGACATTATCACTCTAATGAGTGAGGAAAAATAACTTAAATATAAAAAATATCATAAACAAGAGAGATTTTATGAACTGGATTCGCTCACTTAGCCTTATTCTTTTTTGCCTTATTTTGTATACCTTAACGGCTTCTGCCAATCGTGAAGAACGGGAAGCACAGTGGGAAAACGGAATGATCCATATTCCGCGGAAAACTTCTTTTCTTGAGGGGGAAAGTACGGGCAAATTGATTGTGTCCGCTGCCTTAGAAGACATCGAATCCTTAGTCATCAATCGAGAAAAGAAGCAGTTTCTCCTTTTACAAAAAGAGAAAAATCCGCTTGAGTTGGAAAGAATTCTCCAACCTTCTCTTCCTTGGGATCGTCCTGAAGATCAGTTTGATTTATTTGTGCAGGCACATACTTTTTTCCTCAAACAACTGAGTGATGGGTCTTATAAGGTGGAGCTTCAATGAATAAAAAATGCACCTTCTTTTTGTCAACTGGGGTTGACAGGTCTTTAATTTTTTGGTTCACTTAATTTAATAAAAATCAGGAAGATTTGATAAGACATATAGTTCTTTTTTTCTAGCGTTTGTCCTCTTTGAGCGATGACTGGGAGAGGGCGGCTAATTTTGAAGAAAAAAAGAATATTTCATTGCCTCAAGGCAAATTATTTCTTGTTGAAAAAAACACCGTTGCTGTAGCGTTGAGAAAAGCGGGCGATAAAAATACTAAAGGAGAGTTATGTCATTACAAGACTTACACAAACGCTATTTGTGGATTGCTAAAAACAGCGTTGAATTTCTTAAGGAGAAGGGTTTTCAGAAAAAAGGGATGAAATATTTTAAGCAAAAAGGTGACTTTATCCTTAGAATTTATCCTTTTATAGCAGATGCTTATTTAAATACAGAATATTCTTATATTTTCAATATGTACTGGCATATTGAAAGCTTAAATCCAGATTTAGTTCAGCTTAGTATTTTTATGGGAGGTAAAAAGGATTTAAAAGAATCTTACCTTATGGGTTCATACATCAAAGCGGGAGTAAAATATGGCGGTTTAGAGTTAACGGATGCAGATCTTCCTGATTGTGATCAAAAATACGTTGAAGGAATTAAAAGCGAAATTAAAACTGTGATTCTTCCGTTATTTGATCGAATTCATTCGCTCGATGATGTCATTTGCATTGCGGAGGAGGAAGCGAAGCTAGAAAAAGAGAAGAGAGAATTTTTTCAGTATGGCGTTTATGATTCTCTTGCTCGATTTTATATACATAAGGGATGGAAAGATAAAGCTCTGGAGATGTGTGATAAGTATATAGAAACAATCCCTATCACAGTTCGACATTTAGCGGAAGATGATAAGAAAAAATATATAAAATATTTTGATCAAATAAAAAATAAAAAGTAAAACCTTAACAATTACTTAATATTTTTATTTTAAGTTATTCATAAATAAGGGAGATTTTATGAACGGGATTCGCTCACTTAGCCTTATTCTTTTTTGCCTTATTTTGTACACCTTAACGGCTTCTGCCAATCGTGAAGAACGGGAAGT
>JAGOVR010000156.1 GCA_018060635.1 Bacteriovoracaceae bacterium | reverse complement strand
CCTGTAGGAATATAAGGCTTGTGTTCTTTACCTTGGGACATGGTAACTCCTTGAAAAAGTAATAATCAAAAGAAAGAAGGTTTTATATTACTTAGGGCGTAAGACGACAAGCATAAATTTGAGCTTAAAAGTTCTTACATCATCAAAAAATGAAAGGAGATTAAGTCAATCGAAGAATTCAGTTCTTCATAAAAAATGGTGCTCAGAACTGGACTTGAACCAGCACATCTTTCGATACACGCCCCTCAAGCGTGCGTGTCTACCAATTCCACCACCTGAGCCAAAAAATGAGTTCCTTACATTATCGTGAGATTTTAAAATTGGCAATTCTTACTTCTGAGGTTGGTACATTTCTACTTCGTTAAGATAATATTTCATCTTATCGCTTAGATTTTTTAGATTTTTAATTTGCTCTTGCAAATGAGAAAGTGCTTCATCTGCTGACTGTGGAATAAAAGATTGTTCATTCTTTTTTTTCAAGGCAGGGAAATCAGCTTTAGGCATTTTACTTAAGTCTATTTCACAAGTCATTTCATTCATGAGTTCTTGAATAGGATCGTCAATAACGGCCATATCCACTTTCTTTTTAAATGTAAGCGTATGAACATTCTCAAAATTTTCCCCAGTACTTACCTTTTGCTTCTCTGCTAATGGCATATCGTATCCTTTTATTTTATGAATTCAATGAAGTTAAAATGCAGATTTAATGCCAGATGAAGACAAACCAGCAAAAAATAAAAAGTCTATAAAATCATACACTTAAGATCTCCTCTCCTCTTTGTAAGGGTCCTTTCGTTGTGAAAAAAATAGCCAACCTGTTTAAAAATTAAGCAAACAGAGCTTTTTTCTGCTCAAAGTAGCTAGGACCTGTTTTTAAAATAACTCCTCCTCCTAAGCAAATATTGTCAGCATAAAAAACCACAGATTGCCCAGGGGTCACACTTCTTTCAGGATTCAAAAAACGTATATGCATAACCCCTTCATTTAAACTTTCTATCACGCAAGAAACCTCTGTTTGTCGGTACCTCGTTTTAGCTTTGCAGTGAAAAGGAAATTTAAAATTCAGTTTTTTTACAAAACTTGGGTCTGTGGCCCACAATTCATCGACATACAGAGCAGGGTGTTTAGAACCTTGAACCACGTAGAGAATATTTTTTTGAATATCTTTACTTGCCACAAACCAACCCGCATCTCCCAAAATTTCCACTTCATGTTTTAACTTGACCCCTCCAATCCCCAACCCCTTACGCTGACCTAGAGTATAGTAAGCTACTCCTTGATGCGTTCCTACTTTTTCCCAGCTTTCTAAGGTGAGAATGTCGCCCTGTTTTACGGCCAAATATTTACTTAAAAATTCTCTAAATTTACGCTCGCCAATAAAACAAATACCCGTACTATCTTTTTTATCAGAAGTGGTCAGTCCTACTTCACTGGCAATTTTTCTTACTTGTGGTTTAGTCAGCTTCCCTAAAGGGAAAAGAACTTGCGATAAAATTTTATCGGTTAAAGTATAGAGGAAATAACTTTGATCTTTATTTAAGTCTTGTGCTTTTAAAAGTTCAAAATCCTTACCAATATCCGCATAATGACCTGTAGCCAAAAAATCCGCCCCTAGTTTTTTTGCTTTTTCTAAAAAAACTTTAAATTTAATTTCACGGTTACACAAAATATCAGGGTTCGGTGTGAGCCCCCTTTCATAATCTTTCAGAAAATAAGAAAAAACCTCTTCTTGATAATCTTGTGAAAGATCCACACTGTAATAAGGAATGCCTATTTTTTCACAAACAGAGACAACGTCTTTAAAATCCTCTTCTGCTGTACAAACACCCGACTCATCGACCTCACTCCAATTGCGCATGAACATACCAATCACATCATGTCCCTGCTGTTTTAAAAGATAGGCCGCCACTGAAGAGTCAACTCCTCCTGACATTCCTACTACAATTTTTTGTTTAATACCCATGGAAAAAAATGCCCCGTATAAATTAATGCATAGGCCTTTTATACTTAAAGACGTATGAAAGAGACAAGTTATAAATTCATCGATCTGTTCAGTGGCTGTGGAGGATTTTCTTATGGCCTAGAAATGGCAGGGCATAAATGCCTTTTAGGTGTCGATTTTAACGCTGATGCCATTCAAACCTTTAAACTTAATCATCCTCTCAGTGAAGTTTTCTGTGGTGACATAAAAGAGTTGACCTCTAAAAAGTTGGGTTATTATCTGGACGCTCAAAATGTAGATATGGTGGTAGGTGGTCCTCCTTGCCAAGGATTTTCCACTGTAGGTCGCGGAAAAACAGATGATTCTAGAAATCAACTTTTTCGGCAATTTGTGCGTATTGTAGAAATCACCTCTCCTAAAATTGTTATTATGGAGAATGTCACAGGCTTGCTTGCTAAAAAGAATGAATTCATTTTACGAAGTATTTTTAAATGTTTTGAAAAATTAGGCTACTCCATGCAAGCACGGGTTTTATCTACAGAAGAATATGGTGTTCCTGAGCGCAGACGTCGCACCATTTTCATGGGTGTCCGTGATGGTATTCCTCTCTATCCTCAAATTTCTCATGGTAAATTGCATCTCCCTTACCAAACGGTAGCAGATGCTCTTAAAAACTTAAAAGATAAAAATGGTGTGATTCATAATCATGATATTGTATCGGCCCAAATAAAAAATGCACTAGATGTTAAGCGCCTGAAATATATTCCTGATGGAAAAGGAATTCGCTACGCTGAAGACGAAAAAAAATATCTGCCAAAGAATCTACGTTTTGATGTGGACTGGGAAAATTTAGAAGAGGGGCGTTTTCGCCAAACTAAACTACAGAGACTAGATTCCAAGGCCCCATCCCCCACGATCCTTACCTCTCGCACAGCTTACTATCACCCCTCCCAAAGCCGTTATCTAACAGCTAGAGAAGCGGCGGCTTGCCAGAGTTTTCCAAATGATTTTATTTTTACAGGCAGTGTGACATCGCAATTTAGACAAATTGGAAATGCCGTTCCTCCTCTTTTAGGAAAAGTTTTAGGTATAGCAATTAAAAATGTTTTCAAACAAAAAGAGCTGGGAGTTTCTTCACAAAAAGAGTACCTTAAAAAAGCTTTTAC
>JAGOVR010000155.1 GCA_018060635.1 Bacteriovoracaceae bacterium | reverse complement strand
GAGCATGGTAGCGATGAGTTCTTACCTCTCTCCTACGGTTAACTTTACTGGGATTGAAATAGGTTTTACGTGGATTGCTAAAAATTTTCAACGTACTTTTGTCAACAGTGAAATGAAATTTCTTATGCTTCAATACGCCTTTGAAACGATGAATGTAAAGCGTGTGCAATTTTCCACAGATCCAGTCAATGAAAAATCCAATCAAGCAATCTTGCGTTTACGGGCCAAATTTGAAGGAACTCTTCGTAAATGGCGCTTTAACTCTTCTGAAGATCAAGGTGATCGTAATATCTATAGCATTTTAGATCATGAATGGAACAAAGTAAGATTGGAACTTCAAAAAAAACTCTTTATTTGAAAAAGAGAGTTTTTTTAGGATATGATAACCAAAAATAATATCCAAGGATTTTTATGACCACATCTTGCACGACTAATGAATGTAGAGTTTCTTGTAAAAAATTCTTTATAGCTTTCGTATCTGTCTGGGCACTCACCTTTTTGTGTGAATGGATTTTGCATGGAAAAATTTTAGGTCAAGCTTATCTAGAAACAGCATCACTGTGGCGTACTGAAGCTGATATGCAGTCTTATTTTCCTTTTTTGACTTTGGCCCAAGCACTGGGTGCTGGAGTTTTTTGTTATATTTTTAAAAAAGGTTTTGAAAATAAAGGTGTCATGGAAGGTGTACGCTTTGGTTTAGTCATAGGATTTTTTTACAGTAGTATGAATCTTATTACCTACGCTGTTCAACCTATGCCAAGCTCTATCGTCATCATGTGGACTGTAGGATCTTTTATAGAATCTATTTTAGCGGGTATCTTATTAAGCTTTATTTATAAGAAATAATCTTAGCAGGCCACTTTAAATCTTTCTTGATCTTCTTGGCAGATAAGACAGCATTTTGCAGTAGGATTGGCTTTAAGTCGTGCAGGCTCAATGTCTTCTTTGCATTCTACACACACCCCAAAACTTCCTCTTTTTACACGACCTAAGGATTCGCGGATAGATTGAATATAGCGAAGCTCTCGCATTTTAAGATCTAAAGAAATGTCTCTGACTCGTTCCATGGAAGCAAGATCGGCCTCATCCCCTGACTCTAGTGTATAAACACACTCAACTTTTGATTTTTTAAGTTCGCTTTCTAAAGCCATTTTGAAATTTTCCATTTTCATAAATCCTCCTGTTGAACTTAAAAAGGCTTCCTTGCACATCTTCTAAGAAATCATCCTTGATTTCTTAGTTGGGTGGAGAAAGTAGAGCTCAACATCCATGTTAAGAAGGTTCATTCCTGAACCGCCCCTCCCTTCGTCCTCTCGTAGATCTCTATCGCAGGCCACGTGCCAAAGGCATAAATATGTAAACTCAAGAGGTTAGTGAATTAGAAGCAAAAAAGAGAAGGGTCAAAAGGAGTCTTCTTAGAAGGTTAAGCTAAAGTGGAGTCAAAAAGGAGGGGCATTTGTTCACCAGATAATTTAAAACTTAGAAATAATTCTTTCCAAAATGTAAATAAGGCGAAGACTCTCGTAAAAAGTTTTGCACATAATCTTTAACCCCTTCTTCTAAACTTGAAAATTTAAAATCAGGCAGTAAGGTTGAAAATTTATGCATATTGGCCTCAGTAAAATACTGATATTGAGGTGCAAGTCCTTCTGGCATATTAATATACTTAATGTGAGGAGAAAGATCACAAGCTGTAAAAACAGCTTGGGCCAAATCATTAAAAGTGCGAGCAATTCCTGTTCCCATATTAAAAATACCTGAATAATTTTGCATAGGATTTTTCATATGGAGTTCATATAATGAAATCATGGCCGCTACCGCATCTTTCACATAAATGAAATCACGTTTTTGCTCTCCATCTTTGTAATCAGGGTGCAGTGACATAAAAAGTTTTACTTCTCCGTCTTTTTTTACTTGTTCAAAAGCATGATAAACGACCGAGCGCATAGATTCTTTATGATATTCATGAGGACCATACACGTTAAAAAACTTAAGACCAAACCAAAATTTAGGAAAACGTTTTTGTTTTAAAACCCATTCATCAAAACATTGCTTAGAATAACCATATGGGTTGAGTGGTAAAAGCTTAGAAACAATCTCATGATCGTCACTATAACCCAACTCCCCTTGTCCGTAAGTTGCGGCAGAGGAAGCATAGATAAAAGGAATTTCTTTTTCTGCGGCTAAATGGAAAAGAGATTTTGAATACTCTGTATTATTCTTCATCAGAAAATCAACATTTTTCTCAGTCGTATCTGAACAAGCACCCATATGAAAAATAGCTTGAATACTATTTAAAATATATTGATTTTGTTTTTCAAAAAGTTCATCAGCATGAATAAACTCCGCAAACTTAAGTCCTCGCAGATTAAGCCACTTATCATTAGAATCAAAGCGATCCACCACCACTAAGTCAGTGCGTCCCATATCATTAAATTTTTTGACTAAAACACTGCCAATGAATCCTGCACCACCCGTAATTAAAATCACACTGTCTCCTTTTTTCTGATCAGCATAAAAATGAAACCAAGAATCGTTAATTGAAGTATTATTTTTAATCCGTCTAACCGTACATAAAGTTTGTGATATGTTGCTAACTCTTCTTGAAAAGTAACAAAACTACTGGCCGTTAAATTTTTGGCATGGCTTAATTGCAACGCTAGCATTGAAATTTTAGGGGTAAGGAAAAAAGTAAAAAAAGCCACTAAAGCTAATAAAAAAAGCCCTGCTCCCAAAAATTTATTCTTTTTAATATCAGAATTTTTTCCCCAAAAATAAGCGGCACATACCAAGGAGCAGGAAAATAAAAGCTCCACTATATTAAACTTAGTAAAAATACTCATGCCTATTCGACCAGCCACAAAGACATCTGTGAGTGTACGAAAAACAGTAGGTAAAACAAAAAAATCCAGCATGAGTGTCATACCCAACCAAAGACCCGTGGTGAGAGTCATGACCCACAAAAAAATCATAAATTCCTTCAGTTATTTGCTTTGATATGTACTGTCAGATTTTTATTATGCTTAAAGCTAAATGGCCATAAGGAATATTTTTTTGAATTAAAATTCAATAGGTTAGCTGTTTTTTTTCTCTAAATAAGGGTGCACCAC
>JAGOVR010000154.1 GCA_018060635.1 Bacteriovoracaceae bacterium | reverse complement strand
TTTTATGACCTAAAAAAGAGAGGAGTAATGATTTTATTTTTTCTGTTGTAAATTGAGAAAGAGGGAAAGCCTTGGGATTAATTCTACGAAAAAAAAACTTAGGATTTAAATCAACCTGACATAGGGTAGAGGGGTGAATTAAAGTAAGACGAAAAGAGGCATTTTTTTTAAAGAAAAAACTTTGGAAGGGCTCACGAAAATTCCATGCTTTTTGATGAAGAAGTGTTTGAACCTCAGCGCAAAGCATAAGATCTTTTTGATTAGGAGTGATACTTTCTATTTGCTTTAGAAAACCTGCTTCTTCTACAAAAATGTGGTCAGTAGTATGTAGGATGATTTCAGTAAGATTTTCATTTTCAAAAAAAGACCATAAAAATTTCATCTCTACGATATCATCATACCAATGAGAAAGATTTGAAAAGTTAGCATGAGGATCTTGGAAGATACTTTCAGTTTTCTCTTTTATCTCTAAGAAAGTGGGAATATGCCCACGGGAAATACAGTTAATAAAGAGATCTTTAAACGTATTTTCTAAAGAGTTATTCATAGGACTCTAATAATAAAATAGCTATAATTTTTTTATGAGACCCAGCTTGAGCATGAGACTTAAAAAGCTCTCCCATTAAAGGGAAACGATGAATCCAAGGGAGCGCATTCTCTTTTTTCCCTAAGGTTTTAATTCCAATTTGAAAAATTTCTATAGGTTGATTAAGTTCTAGCATGACAGAAGAGCTTTCTTTATTTCCAGATACTTGATTCATATCAGAAGGACGAGTGAGCTCACTAGAGTATTCTAGTGAAAATTTATCACCCCATGCTTTTAAATTTAATTTTAGTTCTAACCCTGCAAATTTCCACTGTGTTTGAATTGTATTGGCAGTAGATGCAGTGTAGGGAATTTCTGCACCTACTTGAATGAAAGAAGGTGCATTTAAACGCATGATAATTTCTGGTTCTGCCAGAGTTGAGACAGTGATTTTACTTTCTTGAAAAGCCATTTCATTTTTTTGAATAAGAGACTTAATTCCTTGTGTAAAAAGCTCTCCCCATGTGGTTTGAATTTGTGAAAGGCCAAAAGAAAATTCTTTTCCGTCAGAACGTTCTACTTGTAAGATTTTTAGTTTTGCTTTGAAGTTTTTACTAAGATAAGGCGAAGAACTAGGTAAAAAAGAAACCTGATATTTTTGTTCAATAGTTTTTAAGAGGCGTTCTTCTCCTGCACTTTTTTGTCCCTCAGGTTGTGAGTAAGCACAGATAATCTTAAGAAGTTCCGTATAACAACTTATATCATAAATACCTTCTTTTAAAAAAAGAGGGTAGATGTCAGCCATAATTTCTTTTTGTAAATCAGGAGAGATCTCTACTTTCAGAAAAAGAAGTTTGGAGAAATCTTTTTCTAATTTTTGTAAAAGAAGAAAGTCAGCTTTCTTTTCAATAGAACCTTGAACAATAATGAGTGCTCCTTCGGGTCTAGTTTTGAGACCCATGTGCTCCAGTGTTTCCGTCAGACGGAGAAGCTCTAATTGATCGGCTTTAGAGAGAACATAAATTTTATAAATGCTTTTTTTACCTAGCTTGTTCCAAAAAATAATATCGCTGAAGCCTAAGCTTTTGGCCTTGAGAAGAAACTGTTTGTTTTGTGCATTATAGTGATATTGCAGGATGTGCTTATTGCCTACTGAGAAATGAGAGAGGTTTGGAATAGAGAGTTCCCTTTGTTCTCCTCTAGTCATCACAATTATTTGGTCTTCATTTATGCTTTGGGCCCATAGAGTTGAGCTACAGCAGAAAAGCACAGCTAAGGTTATTTTGACAAAAAAGCCAGAGACTGTTACAAAAGAGTATAATTTAAATGACTTAAGGAGTCCTATTATGGTTTCTAAAACAAAAGCAACAAAAGCTCGTCGTAAAAATAAAAAAAGCAAAGTAGGAACAAAGAGAAAAGCTGCAAACAGAAATAAAGGCTCTACTCCTAAATTTCCTATTAATCCCAACGAATAATTCATTTTAAAATTCCTTTTTTTGGGTTAGCGAAAGTATTAAAAAACCGCTGAATTTCGTTTTTTTTCATATACGAAATTTGCATTTCTTTTTTTTCATTAAGACAAAGATGCAGTAGGTTTTCCTTTTGAGGTAAGCAAGGATTTTTCATCCATTTTTTTTCTATGAGACGGTGTGGAATCCCTTTTTCTAAGAAGAGATTTTCAATGTGTGTTGCTTCTTTTTCTGCAAGGTCGTAAGTAATAAGAATAGCAGAGCCTGCTAAAGTAAAAGATGTAAACAAGGCACAGAAAAAAAGAAAGAATAGCTTAAAAAGTAATTTCATAAGATTTCCTAGGAAGTGATATTTTGATGGGATGATAAGGATAAGCGTAGAGTAGTGCTGTTTTTGGCAGTCTTACTAGATGAGGCAAATCAGTTAAAGGAACTTGCACAAGATAATGTTCTTTCTCTCCTTGGCTAGCATCACCTAAAGGCGCCATAACTTTTTGCTGAGGGAAGAGCCAAATTTTCGCAAGAACTATTTTTTTGTCTTCATCAAAGAGAGAGACTAATGCTTCTTTAGTTTCATGAGGAAGATAGTGAGTAAGGGGTAAGTATAGGGAGGCGAAGCCAGAGCGTTCTCCTATTTTGTCTTTTGGAGGAGGAGAAAAACTTACACATAAAAAATAGATAATAAGATTGGTCATTAAAATTAAAATGCCGACACGAAAACGGTGAATTTTTTTTTCTTTAAGAGGGAGAGTGCTGGTTCCATCTTTTTTGAAAGTCTTGAGTCTGTTTAAGATGAAATTTTTCATAATGTTTATGTACTCCTATAATAAAAATCGCTAGCAAACTGATTAAAAAAAGCCAAAGAAGTCCCTCCCAAGGCCCCGTCCCACAGGTATTTCTAATACTGTTAAACTGTGGTGGGGCCTTAAATGTGTCGTGAACTGGTAATGTCCGTGCAGAGTAAAATCTGAACCTTTTAAAAAAACATTCCACTTGGAACCTCGTAAGGGTACAGTTTGATCCTGTTTGCGACCTAAGAAAATTCCTTGAGTCACATAAGGACTTTTAGCAAAACTCCATTTGCCTTGGCAGAGTCTATTTTCTTGTTCAGCTATTTTTTT
>JAGOVR010000153.1 GCA_018060635.1 Bacteriovoracaceae bacterium | reverse complement strand
GGTTGAGTTCCTCTGGGTTTTGTACTGTTTTTCCTTGATTGCGCAAAAGCTCATTTTCATTAGCGTACACATCTCCTGTAGAAGGGTAGGTGACTCCTCGGTATTTTTTAAATCGTTGATAAGTTATTGACTCCTTATCCTTTTCTTTTTTCCATTCTTTCAGCTCAAACGGCCCAGTTCCAACGAGGTGCTGATCAAAATTATTTTGATAAAAATAGATCGCTTCTTCAGGGATCGGAACGACAAAACTCATGGTAAGAAGATATTTTAGCTCAGGAAAAGGTTTATAAAATTTAAAGACAAGTGTAAAATCATCAGGAGCAGAAAGACCTTCAATGTTTAAGTTAAGCATTTTCTCTAGTGTTGTTGCTTCTTCCGCAAAACGATCAAAGCCTATAAGTTTATTTTGAAACATCCAAGTTCCAGAGCTCTTAAGAGGTTTAAAAGCCAAGCGTTTTATTTGGTTTATAAAATCTTGAGCTTTTACAAAGCGCTCTTTCCCTTTAAAAGCAGGATCATTATGGTATAAAATTTCTTTTTTTATTTTTAAGGTATAGATAGTGCCCGTAGGATCAATACTAAAAAAATCTTCAGCTAAAAGAGGCAGAACTTTATAGGGTCTTTGCAAATAATGATATTCAAAAAGAGTTTCGTAAGATTGGTTAATAATTTTAAGTGAGGTGTCTTCAAAGGCCCGTGCAGGGTCTAGAGATTTAATGTCCCCTTCTAGACCAAAGGTCAGGACGGAGTTATTTTTAAAAGAGCAAGAAAGCAGAAAAAAGAGAAGAAAAATAGGCTTCATGAGCTCAAGGTAGCATAAGACAAAGCTAAAAAGAATTGGCATGATAGGGTCTATGCGATTTTTTTGGATGATTCTTCTATTTATCGGATGTAGCTCTTCTCGCTATACAGCACAAAAGCCACCAGCATGGATTTACGACCCTATGAGTGGTTGTGATAAAGATGATGAAATATGTGCGTCAGCTCAAGGTTCTTCATGGGAAGAAGCAGATCAGAAGGCAAGGCTTTCCTTGGCGCAAATTTTTGAAACCAACATTAAGTCAACCTCTCAGTATGGTGCTTTTCAAAAGACAGATTTTTCTAAGCAAGAAAGTTATGGTGAGTTTATTCAAGAAGAAACCAATCAGGTTTTGAAAGGTGTTGTAATTAAAGAACGTAAGAGTATGGGTTCAGTTCAGGAAAAAGTATTTTATACATTAGTAGCGTTGAATAAAAAACAAGCGGCACAAGAAGTGCAAGAATTAATCTTAATCCAAGAAAAAGAGTTAGATGGTTTTTTTAATAAGAGAAATGCAATTCTGAAAACGAGGAAAAGTTACACTCGATTACAAGAATTAAATGCTCGCCATGCATTTTTAATGGGAAGTCCTTATCCTCTTAAGTATGACTTGCCACTTTTACAAAAACAGCAAAGCAAATGGCAGTCACAAAGTTTTTTTATGACACTTTTACCAGAGAGCAATTCTAAAAGTATGATTTCGCAAAAAATTCAAGATATTCTTAGCTCTTTATTGACTCAATCTTTTTTTATTTTAAATCCAGCAGATCCCAAGAGAGAAAAATCTTTTTATATGAGCTTTTCTCAGTTAGATTGGCAAAAGAAAAAAATAAATGTAGAGGGATTTGAAAAGTATGAACTTAATTTAGGTGTTATTTTTAAAAACAATCAGAATGAAAATATAGGGATGATTCGTTATTCTCACCAAATGACAGGACGGTCAGAAAAAGAGATTGAGTTTGAAATGATGAAAGATGTCCAAGAAAAAATACAACAACAATTCACTGAACTTTCTTTTGAATAGGAGTTTTTATGACACAAAAGATGCTTTTCATTTTATTAGTCTTAGCAGGGTGCTCTTCGAGTAAAGTAAAAAAAGAGCCTGCTATGGAAGAAGTTGATAATAAAAAAACTATTAAACTAGATTATGTAGTTAAGGATGCAAGTGTTAAGCAAAGGCCTACATGGGTAGAAGATGGAGAACGTTGGGCCAAAGAGTATAGAGAAGATGCAGGAACTCACCGTTATTTTTCTTACACGACAGAGTCTAAAGCAGATAAAGAGTTAGCGTGTCAAATTGCTAAGGCACAAGCGCGTGCCGATATTGCCTCACAAATATCCACAGTGATTAAGAAAAATATTTCCATAGCAAATGACAGTGTGACGCTTGCACAGAAAGAACCTAAATTACAAAGTTATCTAGAAGAGACATTCACAGAAGATATTCAAGCTAATTTACATGGCGTGAGTGTTGAAAAAACTTATTGGGAAAAAAGAGAATACTCTCAAAAGAAAGGAGCAGCAAAAGATTTTATAGGATATTCTTGCTCGGCTCTTCTAAAGATACAGCGCGAATCTTTGCAGAAGGCTGTAGACGCCGCCGCACAGAAAATTGTGGAGAAAACCTCCCCTGAAGGGAAAGCTCATATGCAACAAAACTTAAGCCAAGTGACTTTATAAAGGAGAATGGTATGAAAATTTTATTACTCAGTATGCTTTTTATTTTTGGTTGTAACTCTTTTAAAGCTAAAAGAGTGGACTCAGAAGAATCAGATGAAAAATCGCTAAAAATTACCAATGAATGGATGCAGCAAGATACTAAACTTGCGGTAGATGACATTATGAAACAAATGAAAGCGCATATGGGATTACAGAAAAGACTCATCGCGGCCCAAGGAAGGCCTAAGATTTTTATCGCTGATTTACAAAATCAAACAGCAGAAGCGTATTTTCCGATAGCTGATTTAAGTGATGCTCTCCTTACAGCTATGTCGGCTACAGATGAGTATGTTTTAGTCGATCAAAAAGCACGAGAAGCTATTCTTAAGGAAGTAACTTATCAAAATGATGGAATGGTGGATCCTGATACCGCTAAAAAAATTGGAAAACAAATAGGAGCCGATCTTATGATCTTTGGAGCGGTTTACATGAAACCTTCAGAGAGAAAAGGCAAAACGATTAAGGAATACTCTGTAAATGTACGTATTACCGATATTGAAAAAGCGACAGAGGTGATGCGTGCTCGTACCATCATTAATAAATATTCTAAGCAGGGTGGCCTTGGGCTCTAGATTATTTCTAGTTTTTTTTCTTCTCTGCAGTTGTGCTT
>JAGOVR010000044.1 GCA_018060635.1 Bacteriovoracaceae bacterium | reverse complement strand
CAATACTCTTATTAGTAATATCCAATGACTTAGTTACAGCTTTAACATCAGTACCGTTATAAAAATCTTTAATGGCCTGTAAATTTTGTTCTGGCCCTTTATAACCTTTGGTAGCATCTGCCACCCACTTACTTTGAGTTACTTTAAGAGAATTGATGTCCACTGTTATTTTAAGCTTTTCTAAAAGCTCCATACTACTTTTTGCCTTATCTTGAGTACTGGTAAGACTAAAAGTGCCAATAGTTCCTCTGGCCTCCCCTATAGCTGTTCCCATAGACCACTCTCCTGCCACATTCCCGATACGACAAAGTCCAGCTAATAAGTCAAAAGACATAAATCCTCCTAAAAGTGTACAAATTAAAACAATTCCTTTCATGATAACTCCTTATAAAGTTGAAGTAATATTTTTTATTTTTAACACAAAAAAGTATTGAGGCCTATATTTTTTTCAAACTGTTTGAATCTGAAGCGTGTAATTTTTTCAATGTAAGGATTTGATGATTTTTTTATTGAAGCTTAACCTTTGCCCTACTAGAATGCGCCACAATGATTTGTGGAGGTTTCTGTGAATAACGTGATTACTATTGCTGAAATTAGGAAAAAAAGGGTTCTGTATAAGGAAATGGACCTTTACCAAGGATATCTAGATAATCTAACAGCAGATGAACTCTTAAAAGAAGTTCATTCTCTTATGCAAGAAATTCAGAGTACTTCTCTTTCCTATAAACTTTTTATGAAGGGAACAGCTTGTCTAAAAATCATCCGTCATCGTTTGGGGCACACAGGAAAACCTGCCCATAACATAATGGACCTCATTGAAGAACGACTGCACCTACAGAAAGAGGCCTTGGAATACGCTCAGCCTTTACAGTAATTTAGTCGCAATTTCCGAAAGCTTAGATCTCTCCCCTATCTGCAAGGTTGTGTGTGCTATAAGATCTTCTCCTTTAAGCCTTTCCATACAATAAGCGAGCCCATTATTAATAGAATCCAGATAAGGATTATCAATTTGTTCGCAATCACCTGTAAGTACAATTTTAGTTCCTTCACCTGCTCGGGTAATAATGGTCTTTACTTCATGAGGAGTTAAATTTTGCGCCTCATCTACAATCATGTACTGTCCAGGAAGAGAGCGACCTCTAATATAAGTTAAAGGTTCTACGTGTAAAAGACCCTCATTAATCAAATCTTCCCATGATCCGCCAACTTGCTTACGCCCTGATTGAATGCGAGCATTTCCAAAGAGAAAATCAATATTATCAAAAATAGGTTGCATCCAAGGACCTAGCTTTTCGCTGATATCCCCTGGTAAAAAACCAATATCTTTCCCCATAGGCCACACAGGCCTTGACACTAAAACTCGACTATATTTTTGAGAATTAATGGCCATCTCAAGTCCAGCCGCAATGGCCATCAGTGTTTTTCCTGTTCCTGCTTTTCCCACCAATGTCACTAAATGGACTTCATCATTCAAAAGAGCATCACAAGCAAATTGTTGCTCAGGATTTCTGGGATGAATTCCCCACACTCCTTCTCTATTTTTAATCAGAGGAACAATGCCTCCCTTTTTAAGAGAATAACGACCATAAAGCTTGCGATGAGAATTATTTTTATCTTGTAAAATAAAATACTCATTAGGATTCATTTGTTTTTGTTCATCTATGGAAAGATGCAGAAAACGATTAGCTTCAAATTCACTCAAACGCTCTTCTGCAATCTCTAAAGTTCGGTGTCCCAGATAAAGTTCTTTCAAGGTAATATTGGCCTTACCATAATCATCTGCATCTATTTCTAAAGCATCTGATTTAAGGCGCATATTGATATCTTTACTGATCAAAATAACTTTATCTCCTCGCTCTTTCAGAGTTAAAGCTGTCGCCAAAATAATATTATCATTTGTTTTAAAATCCAGCCCTAAAGCTGTACGTCCACCAAACTCTTTACCTGATAAAACAAAAAGTAGCCCTTTGTTTTCTAACTCGACACCTTTGGCCAGTGATCCTTTGGCCCTTAATGTATCCACCAAACGAGAAAATTCTCGGGCGTTACGACCATTTTCATTTTGATCTTTTTTAAAACGATCTAATTCTTCAATAACGATAAGAGGAATACAAACTTTATGGTTTGAAAATTTAAAAATAGAATACGGATCAAAAAGTAAAACGCTAGTGTCTAGTACGAAAGTTTTTTTCAAAAAATCCTCCTTTAAGGTTCACTCAAAAATTGCATTATTTTTTGGACAGCAGGTACAAAAATTTCTTTATCAACAATCAGACTTAAACGTAACGTATTAGGAAGGCCAAATCCTATGCCTGGAACAACTGCGACTCCGCTCTCTTTTAAAAGTCTAAGACTCACATCTAACGACATATCTTGATCTGTGAGTTTTTTGTGAAAAGGTGTCTGGGATAAATCTAACATAAAATAAAAAGCAGAAGTAGGCTCATACCATGCAGAAGAAAGCTCATGTTTTATAAAACTCTCTCTTAATATTTTTACATTCTCTCGTAATCTTTCTAGCGCAGGCTTAAGAAAATTTTCTACACGAGAAAAATCATACTTAAGTAGAGCAACCTGTACCAGACTATTAGGGCCAGAAGTTGTTTGTACCTGAATACGTGTCATCATTTCTGCCACGCTTTTTTCTGCAATGGCATATCCTAATCTTAATCCTGTGCTAGCTAGTGTTTTAGAGATGCCATCAATAATAATAGTACGCTCTAACAGTTTAGGATTTTCTTGATAAAAATAAGAAGGAACACCCGAGGTATAACAAAGATCATAATAAATTTCATCACTCAAAACAAAAATATTGGGATGTTTTTCTAAGAGATTAGCAAAGCCTGCCATCCATTCTTTGGAGTAATAGACCCCTGACGGATTATTGGGGCTATTAAGCATAATGCATTTTGTTTTTGTATTAATATTTTTTTCAATAAGCTCTAAAGATGGAATAAAAAGATCTTGCTTAGAACAATTAATAATACGAGGAATCCCTCCCCACAATTTCACAATTTCAGGATAAGAAGTCCAATAAGGGGCCAAGATAATTACTTCTTCACTGGGGTTAACAATGGCACCTATAGCATTGTAAATAGATTGTTTAGCACCATTACTTAAAACACAATCAAACTCACGCTTTTCAAAAGGAATAGAAACTCCCCGCAGTTTTGCAATTCTTTGGGTTATTTTTTGCCGTAAATCTAAAAAGCCTGCTCCTGGACTGTACTGATAACTTTTAAGCTCCTGAGAACTTTCCACCAAACACTTTAAAAACTCTGTATCGGGACGAAAAGGAAGTTGCCCTGCCGTCAAGTTATAAATAGTCTGACCTTCTTTGGCCAGACGAATCGCCTCATCATTAAAAGCTAAGGTAATGCTATCGGCAATAGCTAAAATATTTTGATTCAATTTCACAAACGTCCTTTGACTTTTTTAAGGGCCTGATAAACAAGCTTAGGAATAAAAGAAGAAATATCACCACCATTTTTATAAACTTCTTTAATTAAACTAGATGAAACATAATAAAAATTCTCACCTGTCATAAAAAAAACAGTTTCAATATTGTTAGAAATTTTTTTATTCATGGCCGCCATTTGAAATTCCATTTCAAAATCCCCTGTAGGGCGCAAACCTCTAATTAAAGTCTTAATTTTTTTTAACTTAGCAAACTCAACAACCAATCCTTCATAAGAGGCAACCTGCACTCTTGAATCTTTTTGGAAAAGTTTTTTTAATATTTGTACACGCTCATCACTTGAAAAAAGACAATGTTTAGCAGAAGACTTGGCCACTAATAAAATAACTTCATCAAAAACTTCTAATGATTTATTTAGTATATCTTGATGCCCTAAGGTAAAGGGATCAAAAGTACCTGCATAAATAGCCTTCTTCTTAATTGCCATTTTTAATCTCTGGTGAAAGAAACATCATAACAATAAAGTTGGAGCCTTGGCCAAATGATTTCCCCAGTGCCCAATCAGAATTTTGTTTTAATAGCTCAAGGCTCAAGCCCTTTTTTGATTCTGACTCTAACCAGACACAGCCTTTAAATTTTTTTTCTTGTAAAAAAGAGAGAACCTCTCCATATAAATCATGCTCAGCATAAGGAGGATCAATATAAATAATAACATCTTCTTTTTCAGCTAAATGAACATCAAATTTTTTTTGTAAAAAAGAAAGAGCAGAACCGATATAGCTATTTACTACCTGAAGAGGAAGTAGTTTTTCCATTAAATCTTTATTTTTTAGCAATACTTTATAGACTGACGAATTTTTTTCTATCAAGTATACACTCTCTGCTCCTCGAGAAAGTGCTTCTAAGCCAATACTTCCACTCCCTGCAAACAAGTCTACAAAGCAAAAGCCTGACAGGTCTTGCACACTATCAAAAATTCTTCTTTTTAATAAAACAGAGGTAGGTCGAGTACTCTCAGGGGGGGAGTGAAGAAAATGTCCTTTAGCCCTTCCTCCTAAAATTTTTAAACTCATACCTTAAGTATGCCTAGTGTTATTCGCTTTGAAAAATACTTTATATTTATGGGCTATCTCTTTAGTATAAATAATTATTTTTGATATCCTATCCCTACTCAAATATTCAGCAAGTGCTCGTGACAAGGAGTCTTAAGTTCAGGTACTAAAAGTGCTCCCTATGATAATGATAAATACTCTCTCTTCTCTCATATATGACTTAAAGCAAGAGTCTTTACACGCTTTACTTCATCAAAAACTTAATCACTCTTTGGAAAAAGACATTCAAAATTATTTCTTTTTTTATCTGCAAGAAAAAAAAGAGGAAGAAAAAAATCTCTCTCTCTCTTCTTTTTTAACTGAAAGTTCTTTCCGTAATCTTTGGCAACAAGAAAATGAATCTGCTGTGCAGTTTGCTCACTTTTATGCAGAAGAGCTCTCCTTGTATTTCTTAAATCATGCGATTCTTATTCTTCATTGCTGTCAAAAAAATAAAATTCCCTTTTCTCTTTATCATTTAAACAATCTCGTCTCTTTTTATCCACAGTATCTTTATCCCTTGACGACTCCCGTAACTACTCACTTAGATTTCTTATGTCTTAAGTCTAACGTATGGAGTTGGTTTAAACCTTCTCATGAGCTTCTGGTCAAAACCATACAAGCGCTCACACCTTCACAGCCATTACTCCTTTTAGAAAATTTAAATAAAATCTCTTATGATTTTTGGCAAAAAGAATTTCCTCATATCCTTTTTACAGAAAAAGAATCCATCTTTTTTTCGTTAACTCATCTTCTTAAACATCTACTTCCTGAAAACATTTGGTCTTCTGGACAAAAGGGTCTTATCAGTGGACTAAGTATGCCCCTTTTATTTAAGTATTTCCAAACGCAAAATACTAAGCTTTTTTTAGGCCAAATAACCTTAGGAATGCCTCTCATTTTACATCATCTTTCACAAGAATTTGCAAACCTACATAAAAGCTTACAAAGAGATCCTGTCTCTGTGCAAGACCCAGAAATTGATTTTATTCTTTTAGCTTGTGAACAACAGGATACCAACTTAACTCTACTAGAAAAAAAGATCACAACCCATGGAGCTCTTTTACAAGATGAAGGAATCTTATGTATTCTCAGTTCTTTAAATATTCTCACTCATCCGAAACAATCAATTTTACAAAAGTTAAATAACGATTTTACATTACTGACAGTCTTAACTCAAAAAGATCTGCATATTGCAGATCTTAACCCAGAACTACCTCACTTTATTTATATTTTTAAAAAAACTCCTACTCCCACTCAATATAGTTTTTTTTCTTGTCAAATAACGGGGACCTTTGCCCGTCCTGATGACTATACAAAAAGTATCAATAGTCTTATTTTTTTTAAGGAAAAAAAAGGATCTTTCCCCACGCTTTTTTATGAAGAGATTGAGAATTTAGACAGACATAGCAATGGGTCTATTGAAGGCTATTTTGAATACGTGCATGAAGGACGCATTATAAAGCCTGCTCATCTTAGACCTAGTTTTGTAACGCATCCTCAATTTATAAAAAAATTAATAGAAAAGTGTCTACCTCTAGAGGATTTATTTCTTCTGCAAGAGCATTTTTCTGCTACCAATAGCTCGTGGAATCTTTCCCTGTATGTCACTTTAAATCCTATAAAACTATCAACGACTAAATGTGAAAATCCCTTTAAAACATTTTACCTGACACCTCGTTTTTTAAATATTTCTTCTGCGGTGATAGAGGAATTTTTTGATTCCACTGTGGGACAAGAAATTTGTCGTATGAGTTTACAAAATAATACAGGGAATCATCTAAAACAATGTCTTGCCAAAATTCTTGTCCCTACTTTTCTTCGAAATGAACAAAGTATCACAAAAGAATTTGAGCATAATTTAGCTTTTTTTAGGTTAGCTCTCAACGATTTAGAATGTTTAACCACTCAAGAGATTCATCATAATTTCAATGAAGCCTATAAAATTCTTTTTATGCTAGCAAAAGAATTTCCTTGGAGTGTCATTGATGCACTTCATACTTTTAAAAAAAATATAGACATTCTCTCCCAAAATGAAATTCCTGCTTTTTTAGTGCAAAAGATGCTGCCTATGGAAAAAATAGGGCTACCCGAACACCCTCATCTTAAAATAACAGGGAATATATTATCGCAAGAATTGATCTCCTCTATGCAATTAGATTCCACCGTTTTAACATTAAAAGGAACTGCAGATCATATCGCTATTTTTGGAGATGCCCACTGCTTAGAATTTATTCATTACCTTTATAAAAATACTTCTGCCCAACCCCTACAGCAACTTATTAGCTCTACCTATCTGCCTTCATCTATTTTACTTTATCAAATTCATGTAACGACTCAAGAATCACATAGACTTCTAAGTGCTTTGAAAAATGACATCCAAAAAATGTTAGATACGCTCTTTAATCAGCAAATTTTTTTGAATTAAAAAATGAATTTAAGCTTCTGCATTTAAGTGACGAAGAATATCTTTCTTTTTACCTTTAACTACTTGTTGCACACGTTTAGGAGAAGATGACGAAACCCACCCATCTTCTTCTTGTCCTAAGTGAATGCGCTCTATAGAAGAAATCTCCGCTTTCTGTAAAAGAAGCTGAATAGAAGCTCCCCATACTTTTCCTTCCGCACTGTGGTGATTTTGCAAAGACATATAGCCACACATTTCTTTTACTAACTCATGAGCAACTCTTAAATAACTAGATTCATAGTGAAAGGCAGAATGGCCTTTAAAGCGTGCTTCCATTTCAGTAAGAGAAGAAATCCCTTCTTGAGAAAAACCCTCTCCTGCGTGACCAATTTCTAACAGAACTATTTGCCCTTGTACGAGCGTTCTTACAGTTATTTTTTTAGCAGAAACATTTCCTTCTATCTCTTTCATCCATGCATTTTTTTCTACACATTGCTTAAGAGCATGGGCCATCAGTCCGAAAAAAGTTTGTTGCAATAAATCTTTTTGACCAAAAACATACAGATCTTCTGGAATTTGAAAATCTAACAAAATACCATGAGTCATGAATTTATGAGAAAAGCGCTCTGCTATTTGCGAAAAGATAGGAATCAAATAGACTTTTTCTAAATGAGAAGCATCCGTTAAAAAAGGAATAGATTTTTCTTCTATTTTTTGTTGAGAAGGAGAATTAAGAGCAAATGAATTATTATTAGGAAGAGCTTCACGACTAATCCAACGCATCGGGCGTTCAATTAAATTTTTCTTATATTGCCTAAAAAGTTTAGAACAAAAAAGAAGTTTATTTTGTTCTAACGAGCGGAGTAGGAGCTCTTCCACTTTTTTATCCATGGGAAGATCACTTTCTAAATGGTACAAAGCTTGAGCTTCCAGTTGGTTATTTTGCTCTTCTTTACGATGTCCTTGTAATAAATCAAGTGTTAAGAAAACTGTCAGCAAGGCCATCAGTCCAAAAAGAACTGTTCCTAAAAATACCATTTGCCGTTGGGTACGATTAGCAAAGGTGCTCCATTCATCACTTATAAAATTTTTCCGCTCTTCTAATTTCTCGAAGGCTTGTGGGATAGAATTATCAAATTGCTCTGCTCCTGATTTTTCTAACAGCAAATGAAAACTATCTAGCTCCCCTTGCATTGTTTGAAAAGCCGTGACTAAATGAGGATTTTTTTTAGAAAAATGATGCTTTAGTTCCCCTTGAACATCTTTAAAGCACTCCTGACTAAGCTTTAAAAAACCTGACTGCAAATAATAGGATTTTAAATCTCCAATCATGTAAGCAGTAAAACTTTGATTAACACGTCCAAAACAAGTATTCATCCCGTCTTGTAAAACAGAAAGAGAGGTATTTTTTTGAGAATAAGTTTGCCAAAAAAAAGTAAGAACCCCCGCCATGACAATAGACGCCATAATAATGGCTTTTTTGGGTTGAGAGAAAAATCCTAGGAATGCTGACATTGGGAAAGTATCGTATTCTCTAGTAAAAGAGTCAACTCATCATATCATTTCTGTAGAATTTGGACTGGTTTGACATAAATTGTGCTGTTCGTTAACATCCTTTCACTTTGATGAAAACAAATACAACGCCCCTATCTTCTTTTTTCTTTCTTCTTTTTTCTTTTTTTCTGCATATTATGTTTTTTCTTGCTCTGAAAGCTGTACCTAAAGCTGATCAAACCTCTCTGGGCGATTCTCCTTTTGAAGTTACTCAGCTTTCTTCTGAGGACTTACAGACACTCACTCAAAATATTCGAACTGCTGGTATTAAAAATGGGAGTAAAGAGGGAGTCTTTGACGTCAAAATTCCTCAAAAAAAGCTAAAAAAAAGCTCTCCGAAACCTTCTGATTCTGAATATAACAGGCCACCATCCCCGCCTGAAGCTCAAGAAACCCCATCGCAAACACAGGCTGTAACAAAAACAAACAAGGTCTCTCCTGCAACCGCAGAAGAAATTCAGTTGATCAAAGAAAAAAAAGAAAAACTAGAACAAATAAGCACTCTCTCCCTTTCAGGAAAAGATTTAAAAAACTTTTTTAAACGAGAGTCACTAGGTTTTTCAGCACCTCGGGAAGCCGCCGATTTTCTTAACGGCTCTGATGTTAACGTAAGAATTGAAATCCCTGAAGGCATCCCTTTAAGTGAACTCAATAGTTTTGAACTCATGTTTTATGGCTTTCAAAGAAGGGCCGCTCTCTCCTATATTTCTTCTTTTATGAATGCTCTGCATAATTTCACAGCTTCTTATCCTCACATTCATCTGCCTGTGGTAGCAGGAACTGAACGGCTCACAGGAAAAGTAACTTTTGATCATCAAGGCAACATCAAAAAAATAAAAATGCTTCAGTCTTCTCAAAGTGAAAAAACTCAGGATCTTTTTCTCAAAACATTAGAAGGTATTGAAAAACTTCCTAATCCTCCCAAGGCCTTAACCTCTCAAGGAGATTTTAGTATTTATTATTCACTGCTTATTTACGGGTCTTAAATATGCTGAAGTTTTTTGTGAAAATCTTCTCTGAATGCGGAAGAAAACTTTGTAGCAATAGCATTAAAAGGAATAAAATCTGTAAGTATTTGAATATTTCTCTGACGTTCTTTCAGTAGTCTTTGACATCTTTCACAACCAGACAAGTGTCTTTCAACTCCCTGTTTATCTAAAAAAAATTCCTCTTGATGCAAAATAATCTTAGAAAATTCTAAGCAGATCTCTTCTTGTTTTTCTTGTGTCAGTTGCCTATTTTTTTCAAATGAATGAAAAGAAGAGTGCAGTAAAACTTTACTCTCTTCCCGAGGAAAAGGGAGTACTCGTAATAATTTTTCTCCTTTAAATCCTTTTTTATATCTGAGAAAAAAAAGGGCCCTCACCGCTGGAGGATAAGAGAAAAAAGGATGAGAATTATTTCTTTCTAACTTTTTTTCGAACAAAGAAATGGTTAATGGAGCATAACAAGTATGGAGTCGTTCTAAACATGAAGAAAGAGGAAGATCTGCTGTTTCATGTAACAAAAGATAAATAGCATCTCGTTCTTTTAAAACCCAAGCTGAAATGGCCTCTTCCACCCATTTTAGGTTATGATCTGTTTCTGGATGAAGGGCATAGGCATAGGCAGAAAATTCCCTGACCTCAGATTCCACTAGAGATGTAAATTCAAGCGTTTTGCTCATATTCCTGATTGTAAAAAAAAAACATCCACTTGTAACCTCAAGATTTAAGAAGATTAAAGATATGAATGAAAAATACCGACCAGAATAAAGAGGTTTCAAGGGGTGCTATAGGGGTGTTATGACGAAAAAAAATATTTTAATTTTAATGACAGTAATTTCACTCTCACTTCTAGCCAGTTGTGGACCTGCTAAGAGCAAAAAGAATAATTCCTCTTCCGCAGGCGATGCTGGGACTGCATCTTTGGGAGATCTTTTTAATCCTGGAGAAGTTACAGGTTGTGATGACTCTCTTAATAGTGGCTATTGTCCTCCTGGAATCATCTGCTTCCCACGCTGGACGCAGACCTTTAATCGTGCAGGTCAAACCTCTTGGCGTTCTTCTAATAATCTAGACATTTCTGGAATCCCAGGAACTTCCCCAACCACAGCAGAAAATATGCGCATCTCTGCCCTTTCTACAGACGTAAGACTTAAAATTAAAGTTCTTATTCATAGTGCTCCTTCCACTTGCTACAATTCAAATGGAGGCGTTCAGAATCAAAATAGGAATAGAATTCCCGCCTATGGGGACGTGATGAAGTTCACGCTTAAAGTACGTACAACTCCCACTAGTGATCCTTTTTATGATGAAACTCACCGTATTCGGGTAGGGGGATGTACCAATGCTATTAGTATGAGACTCCCCACTGGGACTCCTCCTTCTTCTTACTATCATGTGGAATTTGTTCCTGAAGGAAGTAACTACGCTTGCAAATATTTTAATGAGGCACCCAATCCTGACAGTAATACAGATATCTATTTACAGTGTCCTGTAGAAGAAAGAATTCCTCAATCTGTTTGCTATAAAGCACAGCTTATTATTTCAACTGATGCCACTTATGACTTTCCTAATTAAAATTCATCTCTAAAGCTAAATTTCTTTTGTAAGCTTGCGACACTTCCACTAACAGTCCTGGGCAGGTTATATTTACTTCAGTGACTAAATCACCTAAAACATCAAATGCCACAAATAAAATACCTTCTTTAAAGAGCTGTTTACTTATCTCATCACAGATCTTTTTCTGATTTTTATTTAACTTACAAGGGTGAAATGTTCCTCCTTGCGCAATATTACTTAAAAATTTTCCTGCTTTGGGAATTTTCAAGATAGATCCTAATTCTTTACCTTTAAAATAAAGGGCCCTCACTTCGCCTTTATAGACTTGAGAAAGAAAGGATTGTAAAACAAGCGGCCCTGTAAATTTTTTCTGTAAAATAATTAATTTTTTTTCAAAGCTAGATTCATCCCACTTTTTATTTTTTTCTTTGAGAGTTATTTTAGTCACTCCAATGCCTGAAAAAAGATCTAGGGGTTTAAGAATGATGTATCGTTGTCCCGCTTGATACATTTTCTTTGTTTCAGCTATGATTTTTTCTCTAGAAAAACTTACTAAAGAGGGAGGACTTTGCTTGTGAGTATAGGCCAAAAGTTTTTCATTATATAAAAGAAGAGACTGAGGATTATTAACAACTCTTATTCCTTTTTTTTGTAAAAAACTTAACAGCCAAAGGACTTGCA
>JAGOVR010000043.1 GCA_018060635.1 Bacteriovoracaceae bacterium | reverse complement strand
CAGAATCAATTATTTTTGAAATATTTTTTTCACTAGGGGCTTTCTTTTTATGGTGAGTATTATTTTTAATCAAGTATTGTTCTAGCTTTCTTTGGTGCATAGGAAATTTAAATAAGAGTCTGTTTTTAAGCCCCATATTATGAATAGGATGAAGAGCAAATTGATCATCAACTAGATGAGGAACAATCACAAAATCATCAAGAATTCCTTCTGCTGGATTATTGCGCTGTTGTAAATAGTTTTTCAAACGCTCTCTTTGAGCAGTAGGTATTTTATCCAGATAAATTTGTGTTTGAATAAGGGCCTCTAAATAAGAGCCACAGAATCTGACGGTTAATTGTTCCCAGTCTTCTTCTTGGAGATAAGAAGTTAAAAAATCTTTTTCTGGTAAAAAATCTTCGATGGGTAACATACTAACGAGAGATCCTTGTGCATTCTTAACCGTAATCACAAAAGGAGATAAGATTTTTTTGAAAGGGTCACTAAAGTTTTTAGGCATTTCATGTTTAAATAAGTGGAATCGATCCAATTCAAATTTATTTCTAGGATAATACAGTTGATTTACTTTGCGTAAGCCTCGTTTTGCAAAGCTTTCCAAAAAAATAAGAAGAAGTTCAGCGGTCGCGCGAGTATCTTCTTTGGCCCTATGGGCATTACTTAGTTTAATGCCAAATAAATTACACATATAAGTAAGATTAGAATTAAGAATTTCAGGAATAAGATGCTGAGTCATAATATTAGTACATAAAACTTTATTTTTAAGTGGAGCTTTTTGTAATCTTTTAAGAACAGAGTTAAAAAAAGGAACATCAAAAGAAGTATTATGTGCTACCAGAATGGAATCTTTCATAAAATCTAGAATATCATCTATCACATTTTGAATCTTGGGGCTTCCTTCAAGATCCATGGGTGTCAGGGATGTTAACTTTTGAATATAAGAAGGAATTTTAACATCAGGGTTTATAAGATAAGATTTTTCACTACGAATTTTAAGTTTTTCAATGCGTACTAAACCAATTTCAATAATTTGATCATGCTCGTGATTTCCACCCGTTGTTTCCAAATCAAAAACACAAAAACTTAAATCTTTTAATAATTCTTGAGAGGTTTGGGTCATAAGCTATTCTAATGTAAGTTGATCAGGAGTGAAGGCCAGAGGTAAAAGCTGTGCCAGTGAATATATTTTTCCTTGTCCTTTTTTGTTTCCTAAAATGATGACAGTTTCTTGATCAAAAAATTCACTCATCATTTGTAAGCATAAGCCACAAGGACCAACACCATTATGAGTATAAATATAAATTTCTTTAAATTTTTTAAATCCTTCACTGACTGCTTTAGTAATGGCAACTCTTTCTGCACAAATCGTGCCACCATAGCTACTATTTTCCACATTACAACCTGAAAAGATTTCTCCCTTTTGAGTGAGTAAAGCACACCCAACGTAATAATGGGAATAAGGGGCGTAGGCTTTCTTCGCAGAGGCAATCGCTTTTTTTCTTAAATTTTTTTTCATCATCAGGATACTTTTAATAAAATGTTTTTAATAAGGTTACATAAAATATCTATTGTTTTGCGAGTTTCTTGTTCAATATCATCATGTTTTAATTTTTCTGGATTGATTCCTGCCGCCATATTAGAGATACAAGAAATTCCGGCAACTTTAATGCCTAAGTGACGAGCGGCAATAACCTCATGAACAGTACTCATTCCCACCATATCTGCGCCCATGGTTCGCATCATTTTAATCTCAGCAGGTGTTTCATAGGTAGGACCTAAAACTCCAGCATAAACACCTTTTTGTAACTTAATATTTTGTTCATCTGCTATTTTTTTTATCATGACTCTTAATTCAGGTTCATAAGCGTAAGTCATATCAGGAAAGCGCGGGCCCATGGACTCATGGTTAGGACCAACTAAGGGATTTTTTCCTGTTAGATTAATATGGTCTTCAATCAAGGCCAAATCACCTTTCACAAAAGAAGTATTAATTCCTCCTGCCGCATTTGTTATAATAAGATTTTGAATACCTAAAGCACCTAACAGCCTTACAGGAAAAACCACATCTTCCAAGGGATGTCCTTCGTAGGCGTGAATGCGTCCCTGTAAGATAGCAATATTTTTACCACTGATTTTTCCTAAAATAAGTTTTCCTGCATGACCCACAACGGCCGTTGCATGAAAAAAAGGAATATCTTGGTAGGGAATAATAATTTTATCTTCTACTAACTTTGCAACATCACCTAGACCTGAGCCTAGAATGATACCTACCTGTGGAGAGACAGGGGAGATATCACGAATCATTTTGGCCGCTTGTTTTAATTTCTCAAAAATCATGAAAATTCCTTTTAACTAGTGACGCAGTATACTAGTGGGTTATTTTGTCATAGGCCAGAATGTTTTTTTATAAAGCGTAGGGTCAAAGCAGAACTAAATCCTTGTTTTGCTTTCCAAACTTTCAGCTTCAGTATAGTTTCAATTTTAAATCTTAATTTGAGAAAAATATGGCAAAAGAATTACTGATTAGTCAGACTTTAAAAGAAGTGCGCGTGGCCCTCATGGAAAATGGAGAGATCCTAGATTTCATGATTGACCGTGGGAGTGATACTAACCACCGTGTTCCTTTGGTTGGAGATATTTTTTTAGGAAAAGTAGCTCGTATTTTACCAGGAATGCAATCAGCCTTTATTAATATTGGATATGAGCGAGCGGCTTTTCTTTATGTGGGAGATGCTTATATTCCAACGTTAGAAGAACAGAGAGAAATTTCTGCTAAAATTAAAGAAAGTTTACAAAATGGTGCAGATAAAAGAGTTGGGGAATTAATTCCAGATGAGTTGAGTACTTTTTCTGAGGCCATTGATATGAAGTTTCGTCCAGAAATTAAGATTGAAGATATCTTAAAAGAAGGAGATGAAATTTTAGTCCAAATTGCTAAAGAACCAATTTCCACCAAAGGTCCTCGTGTTACTCGTCATATTACATTAGCAGGACATTCCATTGTTTTTATGCCCTTCATTGAACACGTCGGAGTTTCAAGACGTATTGAGAGTGAAGAAGAGCGAGAGCGTTTACGCGAAGTTTTAGAGAAAATGCGTACAGAGGGAAGGGGAGTTATCGCACGAACAGTCGCAGAAGGTCAGTCCATAAAAACTCTTAAGAATGACTACAATATGTTAGTGAAAATTTGGAAGGATGTGCAAAAGAAAATGGAGAAGGCACGTGCTCCTTGTGAGCTTTATAATGACCTTACCTTTATTGAGCGTATTCTAAGAGATGTGACAGATGAAGAACTCGATTTAGTTTTAGTTGATAATAAAACGACTCTTAAACAAGTTGAAAAATTTATAGATAAATTTCTACCTGAGTTTAAAGGCAAGGTGAAACTTTTTATCGAAGATATTCCCTTGTTCGAGCGTTACGGCGTAGATTTAGAAATTGAACGTGCTCTCAGTAGTGAAGTGTATCTTAAATCAGGTGGCTCTATTCATATTGATCAAACAGAAGCTTTAGTTTCTATTGATGTGAATACAGGAAAGTTTGTAGGGAAAAGAAATTTAGAAGAGACTATTTTAAAAACAAATTTAGAAGCGGTTAAAGAAATTGCTTATCAGTTACGTCTACGTAATTGCGGTGGAATTCTTATTATTGATTTTATCGATATGGATAAAGAAGAACATCGTAGTATGGTTTATAATGCGCTCCTTGAAGCTCTAAAAAAAGATCGAGCTAAAACCAACGTTCTTCCTATTTCAGGCTTGGGACTTGTAGAGATGACTCGCAAAAGAACGAGGGATACACTGACTCGTCTTTTGTGCACGCCTTGTTCTTATTGTGAAGGCACAGGCAGAGTAAAATCTGTTCTCTCAGTTTGTTATGAGATTATTCGAGAACTTATGAAAACCATGAAAAAAGCCAAAGGAAGCAAGATTACTCTTTATGCTCATCCTGAGGTTTGTGCTCGTCTTACAGGACAAGATCTGGATATTATTGATAATTTAGAAGAAACATATAATAAAAATCTTATTATTCGCTCTGAAAATAACTACCATATGGAGCAGTATGAGATTTTTGCACAAGAATTTAACACCTAAAAAATATTCTTTTAAATATGGAGAGGGCGTGTTAGATTAGCCCTTCTTTTTTCATATTTGTTTTGCTCCTCTCCCAATAATGGAGAAGGGGGGCCTTAATTAGACCAGGAGATTGATATGATTTATGAAGCGGCAGTCGTATTGCGTCCAGAAACAGATGATCAAGTCATCAAAACCCTTAAAGATTCAGTTCAAAGTGTTGTAACAGACAGCAAAGGTGAAATTCTTTTAACTGATGATTGGGGAGTTAGACATTTTGCTCAGGCCACTAGCCAAGGTCTTAAGCAAGGGCGTTATGTTTATTTCATGTACAAAACAGGAACTCAAACTAATCAAGAATTAGAGCGTCGTTTCCGTATCAATGAAAGCGTTGTGAAAAATCTCATTGTTAAAGTGGGATTAGATAAAGAAAAAGAAGGGCTGGTTAAGAACTATCGCTCTCCTTTTATTCCTCGTGAACGTGATGCTGACATGGAATTAGAATAATAAAATTATTATAATATTTTTGGAGATATTTTATGGAACAAAGAGATTACCGAGATAACAGAGACAGCAGAGACAATAGAGATTCAAGAAATTTTGGCGCAGAAGGCGAAGGATCCATGATGGATTTCGATAAAGATAAGCGCATGGTGATGAAGCGCAGATCTTGTTGGTTTTGCGCTAAGAAAGAAGAACCAGATTGGAAAAATTTTCAATCATACTCATGGTTAGTAAGTGATTTTGGAAAAATTGCCGCTAGTCGTGTTTCAGGTGTTTGCAGACCTCACCATCGTAAAGCTGTAGAGGCTATTAAGCGTGGTCGTGTTATGGGGTTTGTGAGCTTTATCTCTGAGTATAGTGCTCACTGATTTAACTAACTTTTGGAACAATCATGTCAGCTTTAGGATTACCTTCTTATCAAGCAAGCCAAAAGACACTTTTCTTTTTGATGGTGTTGTCCGTGCTTATGGTGATGAGTATTTTTGCCTCTTTTTTGGCACCTCTTCCTCTGGTTTTTGCCGTGGTTATTTTTGGGCGTCTTAAAGGATGGTTAGCATCTCTTTCAGGGCTTTTGCTTTTAGGGGGAGTGGCAAGTTTAGGGTTCACAGCTCATCCTTATTGGTTGTTTTATCTAGCAGGTCTTCCTTTTGTTTTGGCGGTATCAGAAATTATAAAATCAGGCACTCATCCTGCTAAAGGAATGTTAGCTTGGGGCGCAGGACTTTATATTTTCTTGTTAGTTCTTTGGGGAGCTCTTCTTTTCAATGCACCTGTCACCTCTTTTTTTGAAAATATTTTCAAAACATTAAGTGCCGAAGTGCTTTTAAAAAAAGATTTGATCTTAGCTCAGGGCGGGCAAGAGGCTTGGAGTATTCTGACTCTTTTTTCTGATTATAAGCTATTAACACAGAGAGTTTTAGCAGAGATCCCTTCAGTTTTATTTATAGGGCTCTTTTTTATTTTGTGGTTTTACCTGACACTCATGGCAAAGTGGCAACGACTTTTTTCCATAGGAAATTCTTACCATGAAAGAAATCTTTTTAGCTTTAAGCTTCCAGAGTTTTTTATTTGGTTAGTGATGAGCTCGATGCTTCTTGTGGCGTTTGGAGAGGAAATTTCTAAAGAGCTTTCTTTGCGCGGAGTTGAAGTTTATGGACTTAATATTTTACGCATAGTTGGTTGTCTTTATTTTTTTCAAGGAATGGGGATTTACCAAAATTTTTTAGATGTTCTAAAAATACGGGGAATTCTTCGTACTTTATTAGTTTTGTTAACAGTTTTTTCTTTGCCTATGGTGGTGGCATTTATCGGTTTTATTGATGTATGGGTTCAATTTGAGCGTTTTTTTAAAATAACAAAAAAAGATGATAAAAAATTATAAGGAGAAGTATTTATGAAAGTTATTCTAACAGAAAAAGTAAAATCATTAGGTGGCATTGGCGAGACCGTCAATGTAACAGCGGGATATGCTAGGAATTTCCTTTTTCCTAATAAGTTTGCGGTGGTGGCAGATAAGGCCAGTACTGCGGTAGCAGAAGATCAGAAGAAGAGACTTGCCAAAAAAATTGCAGCTGAAAAAAAGATAGCACAAGAGTTAAGTGCAAAAGTGAATGGGATTACCTTAGAATTTTCTAAAAGAGTTGGAAGTAATGGAAAACTTTTTGGTGCCATTACTGGTAAAGAGTTATCAGAGGAGCTTTTGAAGCGTGGCTTGGATATAGAGAAAAGACTTATTCATATGGATGGACCTATTAAGGGTTTAGGGCAATTCTCTGTAAAAGTAAAACTTTTCACAGATATTGATACCGCTTTTAATGTTAAGGTTGTTATGGATGAAAAACAAATTCAAGAAAACAAAGAGCTTCAAGCGGCGGGTGGTTCTAAAAAGAAAAACAAGAAAAAAGAAGCTAAGGATTCTGCCGTGACTGAAGAATCTGGAGAGACTGCAGGTCAAGAATAAAGTTTTCTTATGACAAAGCAAGAAAGAGATGGTCTGCCTAAGGAACTTCCCCACGATATTTTAGCGGAGAGATCCTTAGTCGGTTGCTTATTAGTGGATGGCCAAAGCTTTGACTCGATTTCAGAATTAAATTTATTTAAAGAAGATTTTTTTCATCCGCAGTATGGCATTATTTTTCATGCTATTCGAGAACTCATTATAGAAAACAAGCCTATTGATTACATTACAGTTTGTTCTAAGTTAAGTGATACGGGAAAAATTGATCAGGTAGGAGGAGAGTCCTCTGTTTTGACACTGATTGAAGATCAAGCTTCTTCTGCCAATATTTATCATTATGCTAAAATTGTAAAAGACAAATCCACTGTTCGGAGTGTTATTCGTTTGGCCTCCAAAGTTATGGAGCAAGGAATGAGTTTTGAAGGTCGAACTCAGGAGTTTGTTTCTGAGGTTGAATCGCAGTTTTTTAATTTAACCAGCGAAACAAGAACACGGGGATTACGTGATCTCAAAGAGTTTTTAAAAACGAGTTTACGAGATATAGAAAACCCAAGTCGTAGTAAGGGTGAGATAGGTGGTCTTCCTTCGGGTTATAAAGACCTCGATCGCAAGCTGTTAGGGTTTCAACCAGGACAGCTGATTGTTCTTGCCGCACGACCTGCTATGGGAAAAACATCCTTGGCCCTTAATTTAGCTGTGAATGCCGCCAAATTAACACAACTTCCCGTTGCTATTTTTTCTTTAGAGATGTTAGCGGCAGAACTAAGTATGAGAATTCTTTCCAGTGAAGCTAATGTTGAATCACAAAAAATTAGAACTAAAGATTTTAATCCATCTGATTTAAAACAAATGAGTCGAGCCGTCTCAACTCTTTCCAATCTCCCTCTTTATATTAATGATGCGGCTGATATTTCTCTTATGGATATTAAGAGTCAGTGTCGAAAGCTTAAAGTAGATCAAGGTTTAGGTTTAGTGGTTATCGATTACTTGCAACTTATGCGTCCTAATTCTGATAATCCTTCTCGTGAGCAACAGATTGCAGAAATTTCGAGAGGACTTAAAAACTTATCTAAAGAATTAGAATGTCCTATTATAACGCTTTCTCAGCTTAATAGAAGTGTGGAATCTAGAGTAGAAAAAAGACCGATGCTTTCAGACTTGAGAGAATCTGGGGCGATTGAGCAAGATGCGGATATTGTTTTGTTTCTTTACCGAGATGAAATTTACAATAATAATACAGAGGATAAGGGAATCGCTGAAGTTATTATTGGAAAGAATAGAGGGGGAGAAACAGGTGTGGTAAAACTTGCTTGGGTAGCGGCGCAAACCAAGTTTACACCCTTGTCCTACGATGATAACCCTTCATTTGGATAAATGATTTAATGTCCATTGTTTCTTTTTTTAAAAGTCCACAAGGTTTTTTACAATCCACAGGTGTTGTTCACGCTTATCTTTATAAGAAAAATACGAGAAAAAATTTACAAACAGGGGAAGAAGAAAGTTATCCTTTTTCTCTTTTTTTAACAAAAATGCATAGAGAGAAAAAAATCAAAATTTTATCTCAAGTCAAGGTTTTACATCTTTTTTATGAGGCCAGTTTTTTCTTTTTAGATTTAAAAGTGCAGCAAGAACAGTTAGAGGCACACGTACCACTGGCCATTGAAATAGAGTATCAAAACCTAGTAAAAATGGATTTAGTTAAGGCTGTGAGAAAGATAGAAATAGAGGAAGTCTCTACAGTTTCTTTTGCTAGTTACAAAAAAATGTTTGAAGAGGTTTATGCAGAACTCTTAAGAGGAAACGCTTATCAAATAAATCTCACTTGTCCTTTTCGTTATCGTTATCAAGCAGACTACTGTGCAATGGATTTTATGCGCTATGTTTGGAATAAAAAGCATCTACTGGGAGCTTATGCTCATGCTACATGGCTTAAAAAAGAAAAACTTCTTTTTTTGAGCAATTCGCCCGAAAACTTTTTTTCACTTAAAATAAACGCTGATTCCTTAAGTATTGCCTCTCGCCCTATTAAAGGAACTATGCCTTTATCGCATTCTAAACAATTACCAAGGGTGCTAAAAAATTTAAAAAACAGTCAGAAAAATAAAAATGAACTGACTATTATTACGGATCTTATTCGTAATGACCTCTCGGCCATAGGTCATTCTCAGGCGAAAGTTTTGTATCCGCAAAAATTTTTACAAGTACCTGCTTTGTTGCACCAATACGCTTATATTGAGTCTTGCATAAATAAAAGAGTTTCATTAAAAGAAATTTTAACTCATCTTTTTCCCGCAGGAAGCATTACTGGTGCTCCTAAGAAAAAAGTTGTGATGCTCATTCAATCTATTGAGCAAGGTTCTCGTGGATTTTATTGTGGAGCTACTTTGCTGTCTTTTAAAAATAAAATACAAGCTTCGGTGAATATTCGTTCTGCAGTTATAGACTTAAATAAAAAAGAAATAAGTTGTCATGCGGGAGGAGGAATTACACTTTTAAGTAAGGCACCATCAGAATATGCAGAAATGTTACTTAAGAAAAAAAGTTTTATGCAGTTGTTTGGGCCTTGACAGGCCAAAATAAGGCCAGCTATGATGAAAACAGAAAACACAAAGAGGATTATATATGAGTGTTGTTTTGTTGCCCGCAGACCCTATAGAGAATGTAACATTAGCGAATCTGTCAGAACTTACAGGATTACCCATAGACTTCTTAACTCGTGAACTTTTTGCGGATAGTTTAGAGACAGGAGGACGTTCCTCTCTTACGATGCAGGAACTAAAAAATAAAATAAGTCTTCTCTTAGAAGAAATGACTCAAGAATTGACATAAAATAATGATAAAAGCATCTTCGACAGTGGGTTTGTGCTTTAAGGATGAGGCCCCTACTGTTGAAGAGGCTCTTTACAAGTGTTTTCACCTCTCTAAATCTCAAATAAAAAAACAAAATTTTTCAGCAAATTTTCTTAAGAAAAAAGTTTATGCCAAGATGGAATGTCATCTTCCTATAGATTTAATCAATGATAAAAAAATTAATCCAGAATATACAGGAACACCTTTAGATATTATTTATGAAGATGATTCTTTCCTAGTCCTTAATAAAAAAATTAAAGTTCATTCCCATCCTTTAAATTACAGTGATACTGAAAATTGCTTAAGTTTTTTAGCTGAAAAAGGCTATGACAAAATATTAAAAGTTAATTTCCCCAATTATGATAGAGGTCTTTTATACCGTCTAGATTATGAAACCTCAGGGGTGTTGGTGTATATGAAAAAAGAATCTGACCTGAAGCTACTCAGAGAAAATTTTAGAAATCAGATCAAAGAAAAAAAATATTGGGCCATTGTGCAAGGAGATTTTGATAAAGAAGGAGACTATCGGCATTTTTTTAAACCGTCAGGACCCAAAGGTCAAAAAATGCAAGTGTTTGAAGAGGAGAAAGAGGGAAGTTTTGAAGGTTTTTTAAGTATTATCAAAAAAAGTTTTAATGCAAAAAAAAATATTTCTTTAGTGGAAGTAGAGCTGATAACAGGACTCCGTCATCAGATTAGGGCCCAATTAGCTTTTCTGGGTTATCCCATATTAGGAGATGAGCTTTACGCAGGGGTATCCCATCACCCTAGGCTTTTCTTACACGCCCATCATTATGCTGTGATGTTGGAGCAAAAAGAGTATGTCTTTAATGCTCCTGTCGATGAGTCTTTTTCTATAACATTAGATTAAAATCTTCTTAAGAACTTTACAGAAAAAAGCTCCCTTGGTATGGTGCATCCATGCAAGAATTATCAAAAAACATAGCACCGATAAGAGTAGGGGATTTAGATTTTCCTGCTAGAAAAGTATGGCTCAAAACGTATGGTTGTCAGATGAATATCCATGATTCTGAGAGGATGCTTTATTTTTTAAAAGATCTTAATTTTACTCCGACGGAAGAAAAAGAAGAAGCCGATTTAGTGCTTTTTAATACCTGTGCTATTCGTGATCTTTCTAATAAAAAATTCTATTCGCACCTAGGAGAAATGAAAGCTCTTAAAAAGAAAAAGAATGATATTAAAATTGGAGTGGGTGGATGTGTGGCCCAGACGGATGGAAAAGAGCTGATAAAAAAATACAAACATTTAGATTTTGCTTTTGGAACAGATGCCGTCGATCAAGTGGTGGACATGGTGTACCGTCTCTATGCGGGAGAAAGTCGCTTTACCATCAACGCTTGGGAAAAAGGGCAAGATTACTCTATAGAAACTAAAATTACTCATGGAACACCGAGAGCTTTTGTTAATATTATTAAAGGCTGTGATAAATTTTGTTCTTACTGTGTTGTTCCTTTTACTAGGGGAAGAGAAAAGTCTCGTACAGTGGTAGAGATTGTAGATGACGTAAAAAAATTAGTAGAATATCAAGGGATACAAGAGGTAACTCTCTTAGGGCAAAATGTGAACTCTTTTGGAAAGAAAAATGGAGAGTCACTTGCACAGTTAATAAGAGAATTGGATAAAATTTCAGGCTTAGAAATTATTCGTTATACCACTAGTCATCCTTATGATGTTAGTGATGATTTGATTGAAGTACATGGAACGGCCAAGAAACTTTCTCGCCATTTACACCTTCCTGTGCAATCAGGATCGAACACTGTTTTACAGAGAATGCTGAGAGAATACACAGTAGAGCATTACTTAGGATTAGTTGAAAAATTACGTAAAGCAAATCCTGATATTATTCTTACCACAGATATGATTTGTGGATTTCCAAACGAAACAGAAGAAGAATTTCAGGATACTATGAAACTCTTAGATGCCGCTCAATTTGATTTTATTTATTCCTATACTTTCTCTCCCAGAGCTGGAACTAAAGCGGCCAAAATGGAAGATGTTTTAACAGATAAGATACGAGCACAAAGACTTAAAAGGTTACAAGATCATCAGCTTAATGTTCAACATAACATTAGAAAAAATATGATAGGTAAAACCTTTCGAGTCTTAGTGGATGGGAGTGGTGCTATGACAGGAGATAAACTGAAGTGGCATGGGCGCACTAATTGTATGCGTATTGTGCATTTTGAACCAGAGACTACAGATAAAGATTATTTGTGGCATTGGGTGGATGTAAAAATTACTTCGGTTACGGCCCTTTCTTGTCAAGGTGAACTCATTTTTGATCACGGGAAAAAAATATTAAATTCTTAAGTCTTTTTTGTTCTCTTTCTTTTTTTGTTTCTTGTTCACATTTTTCTTATATTTGGGATCAAGGATTAGAACAATTAAAGATAGTGCACAGAGCGAAACCTAATGAGCAGGTATTGGCAGATGCACGGATTGCTATAACTGATAAAAATAAAATCAAAGAGATTGGCCATTAT
>JAGOVR010000152.1 GCA_018060635.1 Bacteriovoracaceae bacterium | reverse complement strand
CGTACTATCCGTTCACACTTAACTATCGCTCATGAAAATATTGCGCTTTGGCACGAACGAGATATTTCCCATTCTTCCACTGAACGTATGTATCTACCTGATCATTTGGGACTCACACTTTATTCCTTACGACGTTTAAATAAAACTCTTAATAATCTAGTTATTTTGAAAGAAAATATTGAAGCCAAAGTACAAAAACATTTTGATTATTTGGCTAGTCTTTATTTGCATCACCTCATTGAGCAGACCGACCGACCTCGCGAAGAGCTGTATGAAATTTTACAGACAGCTTCTTTTACTAGCAAAACTCGGGAAGAATTTTATGAAAATATTTTAAAGCTTTGTGAGGATAAAAAAATCACTGTGACAAATCTGCCTAACCCTACGGATCTTCGAAAAATTTATCTAAAAGAAGTGGATAGTATTTTTAATAGAGTTCTAAACTAAGATAATTCCCTCAAGAAGTAAGAATAAATGAGTCTGTAAAAACTTCATTGTTTCAAAATTTTTATTGCTCCTCATCTTTCTTCCCTTTATAACATTAAGAGAATAACTATTTTTTAGGAGCCTGTTATGTCCAAATGGCTATTGGTTCTTTCCCTTTTGCCCGTTTTATCTTTTGCAGAAGAAACGTATCATGAGCTTAGTTGTGAAGGAGATCCTCAGTTAGTTGTAACTGACGTGTGTCTTCCTGTGGAAGCAGATGAAAATAATAATGATGAAATATCTTTTAACTGTACCCCTCTGAATGATGAAACTGATTTTGATGATATGATGAACCATCTGCGTTCTCGTTACCGCAAATATAGTAAAATAGCTTCACCTTTCTTAGGCTTTTCTTTTGGACCTGCTCAAGATCCCGCTTCTCATATTTTACAAAAAGAGCGACCTGATCTTATGACAGGACTTACTCCAGAGGCAAAACCTAAACTTAATATCCAACTAGAAACACTTTTTCCTATAACTAATGGCAAAGTGATAAGTCTTTATATTCCTTTGAATTTAGGATGGGCAGGCTCCCTTAATAACAATCCAACCGCTCTTATTAATAAGGAACCTGTTCTTAATAGTCCTGAGCAAGAGATGGAATCTCACCTCTTATCAGGCTCTACAGGGATAGGTCTTATCATCTCTCTTGGTCAATCATCTCCCATTGCCTTTCGTAGCTCCATTAGTGGAGAATACAACCATATCTTCATTACAAAATTTAATACGAATCAAAAAATAAATGGTGATGTAACTCTTCAGCATTTAAAAAGCTTAAACTTTAATACCCTTTCTCCTCGTGCAGATATGGGTATTATTTTTATGTTAGGAGATCTTTGTAGTCCTTACGTCGCTCACCGAGCTGACGGCTCTCTCTATTTAGGCGGAAAAGTTTCTCTCGTGGAGCAAAAACCTTTTTTTGGTGTGAATGCTGGATTTAATGTAAAACTTGGAAAGTAGATTCTTAAAAAAATACTACTCAAATTTTGTAATAGAATAATCATCACCTTCTAATAGTGATGAATCATCTTTAATATACTGATGAACTTCTTCTAGGGTATTAAAAGCGTTAAGGCTGACACGAAACCATTTTCCCGTGCCATCTTTATTAGCAGTATCTGTAACAATAGGATCATAACCTCTGGCCGTAAGTCCATCCGCAAAACGATCGGCATCTTCCTTGTCAGCAAATGAGCCTAACTGAATGGTGTATTTACCTTTGAGTGCGTGCGGAGTTGTATAGATATTTTTTTGAAAAGCAGAAGTTTGCATAGTTACTTTTTGTGTAAGTTCTTCTTTTTTATCTTCCTGTAATTTAGCTAGCTCCTGTTCTAGACGATCATAAGTCTCAGCAGAAATAGCTGGGTCTGTTTCTTCTTTTTGTATTGCTTGCGGTGTATTTTGTTCTGCGCTAATAGGGATTTGTTTTTCAACCGTAGGCGCCACTTCGACTACTTGAGAAGATGTCACCGAAGTAGGAACGACCTGAAGGGCCATTTTTTTTCCAACTTTGAGTCCAAAGCTAAAAAATAAAATAGCCAAAAGAAACATAAAGAAAAAAATAAGGGCGACTTCTTTTTTTCCAAAAATAAACTGTTTTGTCTGAGAATTCTGCATATTTCTGTGCATTTTAAACAGCTATTCACTGATATGCAACGTTCCATTTTAAAAAAATTTACCTTGCTAAAAGTCATTGGTGAGTATTTTCAAGTACTTCTAAAAAAGTTTTCAACCAAAGATTGCATAGAAGTGTTTGCGAGAAACCTAAACCACGGAGGAAATATGCAAAGGTTCAAAAATCAAAAAGGACAAGGTGTGATGGAATACATCATCCTTTCTACTCTTGTAGGAATTTTTTGTTTAGTTGCCATGAAACAGTTTGGAGAAGTGCTCAAAGTAAGACTCAACCACATGAAAAGTGAAATTGTGCGTAATCTGGAGATACGCTAATGGTAACTTCTATTTTTTTTATCACTCTCATGAGTTTAGGCAGTCTCCAACTTTTTAAATTTCAAAATGAAATTATCTGCCAATCTGAATTTTGGAAACATTCGACGAGGGTCATGACAAAAAATCTAACGTCCACTCCGCTTGCTCTTACTCCTTCTTGGCTTAAATTATGTCAAACAACAATATTTTCTTCACATCATCAGACATCTTTACGCCCATTTAAAATGAGTTGGAATCTAAAAGGGAAACTAGGTTATGCAAAATAATCAAGGCAACATAACACTGATAGGGATGTTTCTACTTCTTCTTCTTTCTAGCTATAGCTTATTTGCTATCATGATTTGGCAAAAAAATTCCAAAAATATTTATATCCGTCTAAAAACCTACGAATGTTTTCACCAACTGACCCTATTTACCCAAAATTATATTCAGCATATTCATGAACTGAATAGATACATCAAAATAACTCAAACTGTAAAAAATTGGAGTGGCATGATCCCTGTCCTCTCAGGAGTGTCATCTTCTGCCAAAGCGGCCCAAGAAATTTTAAAAACAATGCAAAATGCCAAGCATTTTTCTTTTTTAAAAAAAATAGCTGAACAAGAAAATAGACTCTGCCAAGGCAAATGGAGTTTTGCTAAAAGTCCTTATGTGACTCAAGGAATTTTCTTAGGTCGCAAACAGGATCAAACTGTACCCTTACGAGGTTCCCAGTGGAATGTTTTTTTAAAAGGCCCCGATTTTACTCTGCACGGATATTACC
>JAGOVR010000042.1 GCA_018060635.1 Bacteriovoracaceae bacterium | reverse complement strand
CATCTTCTCTGCTTAATAAAGCAAAAGGGTTATCCAAAAGAAGCAAATCAGGGCTAGCCAAAAGAGAAAGGAGTAGCTTTAATTTTTGTTTTTCACTTTGACTCCAAGTTTTTAATTTATGTGAAAGCAAAGGAGAGAGGTTAAAGTGCTGAAAAAGATTAAGTGCTTCTCGTTTAAATGCTTCCCAATCATGATGAACCTTTTCCTCATAAACCATCTGTAAATGTTCTATCGCTAAAAAATCTGGCAATAAGATATCTTTCTCATCCATAAGCATAACACAAGCACCTTGGGCCAAGCTACGCTCTCCCGTCACCTGTGCTAGAGAATTTTTTTTATGTAAACTTCTAAGCAGTGTGGTTTTTCCGCTACCACTTGCTCCTAAAATGAAGGTAATTTCTTTAATCGCAATACCTAGATTAAGATTTTTTAATATAAATCTCTGTTTAAAACGAACGGAATAATCCTTTAACTCTAAAAGAGAGGCGGTGGTAGGAAAAAGACTCTTTTTACGAGAAGATACTGTTTCCAGCATAAGATACCTTTTGCATAAAATAGATATTTATTTTACCTATGCTTTTTTCCCCATGTAAAGGAGCTTTAGGCTATAGTTAGAGTGCCATTACTTAGATGTAATAATCTTTTTTTCTACCAGTAGAGCATATGCCGCTTCTGAACAAAAAACATTGGGAATAAAATTGTAGGTATTTTGTAGCTTAGAAATAACAGAATTTTCCACATCCCCCAGTAAAACTACGTCTCCATTATCTAGAGAAAGCTTAGCTGGGTCTCGTTCTAGGAGCACATTTTCATTCACTTTATTTTTTACAATTTGTTTTTGAGATTTTACGAAAACAATATCTTTGCGGGGCATATCCACCACAATCCACTCGTTTTCTTGTCCTCTTTTTTGAATAAGTTCTTCAATTTCATGAATTTTATCCCAAGCACGTTTTACCACTTTATCACTTGCTGATTTTTCATCTTGGCTTAATATTCTTTGAGATAATTCTTCACACTTCACAATAGCTACAGGCTTCTGAAAAAGTAAAATCTCTGCTAGTTCTTTCATCTTAAAACTATGATCAAAATAACCTTGGATATAAGATTGATGTACTATATTTAAAAAATACATATCATTAAAACCATAAAAAACTTCTGGTTTACTGGAGATTAGTTGTAATAATTCTTGATAAGAATATATTTTTTTCTTTTGTAAGAGATATAAACAAAGCTCTGTGGCTACAGCATCATAACGAGCACCACGAGGAGAGCGAATGACTTGAGAATACCAAGCAAAACGGGCCATCAAAAAATCTTCTACACAGTGAAGAGCATTATGGCTAATGGTCAGAATGGGTTTATGAGCAACTTCTCCAACGCGAAAGTGATGTAAAAGATACGTACGATCATACGTGCCATACTTAAGTCCTGTGTAGTAGGCATCTCTTAATAAATAATCCATACGATCACAATCAATTTCTGAATGTAAAATTTGATTGGCCAAAATAGAAGGTGATAATCCCCTTACTAATTCAGCTAACGAGACTGGATCAAAACCATATTTTTTCAAAATAGTTGTAATTCCATTTTCTTCTAAGGAATTTTTAATAATAAAGGATGCTAGTTGTTCATGGTTATGAGAACTTTGATGCCCTAGTGTCTCCCCATGACGAATATAGGATTCCTCTGTTGTATGGGAGAAAGGAAATGTCCCTAAATCATGTAAAAGTGCGGCAAGCCTTACTGATTTATGAAATAAAGCTTTTTCACTGCTGGTCTCATCGGCCATCAGTTCTGCGTCGCTGACTGCAAGCCCTAGGGTTTTGATAATTTCATGGGCATTATTCATAGCTCCAATAGCATGACCAAAACGAGAATGTTCAGCACCAGGGAAAACATAACAAGAAAAACCCAACTGTTTAATCCAGCGTAAACGCTGAAAAAAAGGAGTCCTAATAATTTGCCATTCCACTGGGGTCAGGTGAATAAATCCATAGATAGGATCAAAAACGATGCGACTTTGAGAAGAACGCTTAGACATTTAGCCTTTTTTATTTTTTCTTTTTTTACGTGAAATACCTAATCTACTTAATACTGTTTGTAATAAAAGTTTTGCTTCTAATCTTAAATTATAATCATTCACAAAACGGTAAAAGTTTTCAATATCGGAATGACTTCTAAAATTATGAGATCCTACTGCCTTAGGCGCAGGCTCACCTGTTCCTAGATTTTTTTCTGAAGACATTGATGACTCCTCATCCTAACGTTTAAGCCTGTACGATATTATAAGAGTGCAGCTTGTTATACAAGGTTTTTACTGTAATTCCTAAAATTTTGGCAGTTTTAGTCTTATTGCCTTGAGTAAAAATCATGGTATTTTCAATATGTTTCTTTTCAAGGTCTGCGAGGCTAATTATTTGGTATGAGTCACTGACATCTTGATTTTCTTTATATAAACAATCTGGCAAATCAACTTCCTCCACCATCATATTTTCCGACATCACAAAAACTCTTTCCATGACATTCTTAAGTTCACGAATATTTCCTGGCCAATCATATTTTTCTAATAAGGCAATGGCTTTTGCGGATAACACTTTAGGATTTTGTGCTCCCTGACGATTTAAATAATGTTCTGCTAAAAGCTTAATATCTTCTTTGCGCTCTTTTAGGCTAGGAGAAGTGATAGAGAAAGTACTTAAACGAAAATAAAGGTCTTCTCTAAAAGTCCCTTCTCTTACCATTTGCTGTAAATCTCTATTGGTGGCAGAAATAATTCTTACATCCACACGACAAGGGATGTGTGAACCTAGTGCATAGACTTCTCCTTCCTGTAAAAAACGTAAAAGCTTAGCTTGCATAGGAAGTGTTAATTCTGCGACTTCATCTAAAAAAAGTGTTCCTCCATGAGCTAGTTGAGTCAGCCCATCTTTATTACTGACTGCTCCTGTAAAGGCTCCTTTGGCATAACCAAAAAGTTCTGATTCTAAAAGACTTTCTTGTAAGGCACCGCAATTCACCACAATATAAGGAGCATTTCTACGCTCACTCATGGTATGAATTTTACGTGCAATGAGTTCTTTTCCTGTGCCTGATTCCCCTTGTAAAATAACAGGTGAATGAGTCATAGCAATTTTATTCACTTGCTCTAACATTTTCTTGAAAATAGTTGACTCACCAATAAGATTGAGTTCTTTAAATTTTTCATGGCTTACTTTAGGAATAAGACGGGCCTGTTTTTGTAAGGCTTCCTCTTTTTCTTCCATTTTTTTTAATAAAGTTTGACCCATATTTTTAGCTGAAAGATAAAGGGCCATATTGGCTAAAGGAGCTTGTAACTGACTTAAAAATTGTTGAACTGTTTGAATGTGCCCATCATTAAATAAATAGCCCTTCTGCATACTCTGGAAATGCAAAGTAGCAATAACAGTTCCTGCAACTTCCAAAGGAAAAGAGAGTTCAGCTTCCACTCCTTCAATACTGCTCATTTTATACATGGGGTCTCGCTTAACTTGATTAGTATAATAAGGCTTGCCACTACGAAAAACACAAGAGCAAGGGCCTTCTTTAAGAATGGGACTATCCTTAACTTCTTTTTCTGTCTCGGCCACCAACTGGCAAGAAGCATCTTCAAAAGTTTTATAAATTTTTATTTTATCTACTTGTAAATGTTTGCGTAAAGATTCACCTAACACAGAAAAAAAGAGCTGTTCATCTAATGTTGTCAGTAAATATTCCTGTAACTCTGTCTCATTATTTGTGTGTGTGCTGTGTTTGGATGAAGATGGCTGAGAATACATAAATCCCCCTTTAACTTTTACGCATTGTGTAGCAAAAAGACTCAGGGCATTATAACAGTGCGTGAAAATTTTACAAGGTATTTTTTACTCAGTGTATCATTTTTTTACATTATTTTTTAATTTCAACTAGTTAGACCATCTAGGAGATTGACATCTTCTACTCTTTTGCGGAATTTTATAAAGAATAACCCCTTCTTTGTTCATAATATGGATAGTTTGCTCAGAAAACTTAGAGGCCTTCTTTAAAGAAGAAAAAGCAATAAACTCCCCATCAGGAGAATAGGTGGCGTTCTCATTAGAACCAAAGTTTTTTGTTAAGCGATATACTTCACCAGCAGTAAAATCCTTGGGATTTAATTTAAGACGATAAAGATCAAAACCTTGATCTACCCATGCACTAAAAATGACTTCATCTCCTAAAGGGGAAAACCTAGGAGTGGAATTAAATTTACCAACAAAACTCAAACGCTTCACATTTTTTTCTGTTTCTTTAGGATCCAAGCTATAGATCATGGCTTTCCCTGCACGATCGGATAAAAAAACCAGCCGATCTCCTGTTTTATTTAAAGAGGGATCAACATCATCACTGTAATGCTGAGTTAAAGGACGTATTTTTTGAGTCAATAAATTCATTTCAAAAATATCAGCATTGCCCCTCTTAGGCATCAAAGTAAAAATAAGATGCTTTCCATCTCCTGAAAAAATAGCTCCTGAGTTAATACCATCCTTGAAAGAAACCGCTTTGCTTTCCAAAGTCATCGTATCATATATATAAAGATCAACATTATTACTCTCTGCCATTCTATTATTAATTAAACTATAAACTATTTTTTTATTATCTGGAGAAAAAGCAGGAGACAAAACGATAGAGCGATGATGAGTTAGTTGTTGTGTATTATATCCATCAAAATCAGCCTGAAAAATTTCTTTATGGCGTCCAGCACCTCTGCCTATTTCACATACAAAAATAAGATGGGATAAAAAGATTGAATCTTTTTTTGTTATAATTTTTAAAATATCATGGGCTATTTGATGAATCGATGACCTAGAAAAATTACTGGCAAGTTCTAATTTTTTTATATAAATTTGTTTTTGATGAGTTAGATCTTCAATAGAAAAAGTTAACAGAAGCTGAGCCTGAATAGACACTTGGGTCTTCAACTCAACTTGTAATCCTTCTTTTTCTGAAGATTCTTTTTGGGTTTCTTCTATCTTCAAAGTAGAACTATAAAAAGCTAAATCTTGTTTTAAAATTTTTGAAGCCAAATTTAAAACTTCTAACTGCTCTTTTGAAAGATTATCGCTTTTCTGTTCCTTGAAATAAACTTTTTGAACCTCTTGCTGTGCCTCACCCACTGCTACCAGAACATTTTGAGCAAAAAGAGAAAAAGAGCTAAAAGCTAAAATAAAAATTGAAAAGAGAAAAATAAAAACTCCTTTTTTAAAGAGGAAATCCTAAAACAATGTCACCCGATAACAATCTTTTCTCTATTCCCTCTGGAGGTTTTAAGAGGGGTGATGCCATTTGAATGGCCTGTAACGCTCTCTTATCATAATCTAAATCTCCACTTTTTACGACTATCTCTGTTCTTATAATTTCGCCTTGAGAAGAGATAAAAAGACGAATATGACATTTTAATTTTTGAGAAAGAAGATGAGTAGGAAGCTTCCAGTAAGGCTTTATTTGCTCTGGAAGAGTGCCCAGATAAGCCTCAAATAAAGCTTGTGACGCTGTGGCTGTTTGCCCCACACTCGCACTACCCTTGCTAATTTGATTTCCCATATAAACAATTTTTTCCCATTTTTTTGTCTGAGTATTTTTTTTAGAATGAGTCGATTTATCTTTTTTTCCTGCTGTTTTCTTTAATAAAGCTCCTAACTTTACTGAATCTTTTTTAGAAAACTTAGACTCTACTTTAAAATCAGAAGTATTTACTTTGTGGGAAGCAAGAGAAGGCTCTATCTTTTCTGCTGGTAAACTCTCTGGTTGTGAGTCTGTCGCCTCTTTTAATGTGCGTAACTCTTGCAAGGTAAGTTTTGGCATAGCGACAACATCAACTCTAATGGCTGTTTCAATTTTTTCTAATGTTTTAAAATTAATGGGAGATCTACCTGTCTTCCAATAAAAATGGGAAAAAAGAAAAAATAATCCCAACAGACCTAAATGATAGCTCAAGACTCGTATAAAACTTTTTGTCATCATTTCTTGTTTTCAATTTCTGTAACTAAGGCCAACTCTGCAACTCCTTGCTCTTTTAAAAATGTCATTAATTTAGCAACGACTTCATACTTCAAATCATAATGAGCACGAATATAAACAATGGGAGAACTGGCCATATCTAATTTTTTCTTCAAAGAAAAAATTAGATTTTCTTTGAGAACTTCGTCCTGTCCTAGAAAAAATTTTCCTTCTTCATTAACAGATAAAACGAGCTGTGTTGTATCTAAATTTAGAGTATTCACCTTTTGCGTTTTAGGCAGAGTCAGTTTTATCCCGTTATACATCATAGGTGCAGTCACCATAAAAATAACTAAAAGAACTAACATAACATCCACAAAAGGGGTCATATTAATTTCAGCAATACTACTTTTTTTACGAGATAAATTAGAAAAAGCCATTTTATTTTTGCCCTACTGAGTTCATAAGAAAAGACTTCTCTACTAAGTTTAAATAATCTTTAGAAAAACTCTCAACCTGCATATTTATTTTTTCATTTTCACTTAAAAAATTATTATAAAAAAGAACAGCAGGAATAGCTACCACTAACCCAAATGCCGTTGCGACTAATGCCTCTGCAATTCCAGGAGCGACTGTTTCTAATGTAGCTCCTGTATGAGCAATACCCGTAAAAGAATTAACGATCCCCCAAACTGTTCCAAAAAGTCCGACAAAAGGAGCTAAAGAACCAATACTTGCAAGATAGGAAAGATAATCATTGAGCGTTTCATCCACCTGTATTTTATTTTGCTCTAAACTTCTTTCCACAAGTCCCATGCCAAATTTTCCAAAATGCTCTTGGAGGGCATGAGCTCCTTTACCTTCTGTTAATTTTTTATGCAATAATTCTAACTCCTCATAGCTCTTTGAAAAAACATAACCACAAGGAGAATAAGGATTATTCTTAGTCAAGTTTAAGATTTCTTTTAAGTGTCCATGCTGTTTATATATTTTTAAAAACTGAGCATTATTTTTTTTCATTTCTTTTAATTTTTTTCTTTTAAAAATAATAATTGACCATGAAAAAACTGAACCCAAAAATAAAACAAGTAGCACCAGCTTTACAATAAAACTGGCATTCCATAAGAGTTCTAATATATTTAGCGATGACACAAAAACCTCCTCTCAAAAACAATCACTCTTATTATGAGAGATTAAGATTTCTTCGTCAAATAATGCGTACTAAAATGCTGAGAAGCTACCAGATAAAAGAGTAAACACAACCAAATCAGAAAAGAGTTTACAAATGTAACTTTCATCGCTTCTTTAAAGAAAATATTCATGGAAAGAAAACGACCTTCTAATAAAAGATGGACAGGAATTACTCCTAAGAAAAGATATAAGATGGCAGGAACCCAGCTTTGTAGTCTTTTTTGTAAAAAAAGAATATATGAAAAATTAAAGAAAAAAGTAAAACATAATAAGAAACTTTTAAATAGCAGAAAAGAACTGAATAACCAAAAAACAAGTGCAAAGATAATTCCTGACCACTTCATCGCTTCTTGTTTCTCACAAAAAGTAAAAATAATAACTAGATCTAAAAAATAAAAGATAGATAGATAAAAGTAATCACTTAAAATATTTTTAATATTTAAATTAAGCTCAAAGCCTTTAACCTGATGAGACCATAGAGCTAAAAAACAATAAGCAATAAGTATGACAAAAATCTGACGAGTAACCTTAATTGAAACTATGGAGCTAACCTCCTTTAGTTTATATTTAAAAGATGTAAATCCTTTTTGATAAAAAATAAAAAAAAGAAAAGAGCTAATTTTTGCTATCACAATAAGAGACCAAATATGCGCCCCCATCCAATCAAATGTTATATCTATATTATGACCTAAAATAAAATGAAAAAATAAACTGAAAGACAAAATAATTAAATAAAAAATAGCACTAAAGAGAAGATATACGAGATAAGGAACAAAAACATTCACACTATTTTTTCCCTAAAAGCCATCTTTGCTGAACACTGGCAAACGGATAGATCTTATTATAATTTTTATAATAGAGATTATTTTTTGTTAAGGATTCTACTTTACCCAGCATCACATAATAAACATCCAAAATCTCTGATTTAGAACTCAATACTTGGGCCATCTTTTTAGTAACCTCATACTGCTGTCTTAAGGAAAAACCTTTTTTAAAAAAAATAGTATCATAGGCATTTAAAGTTTTTTTAATCAGCTTGCTATCGACACTTTGTGGATAAAAATTAGTAGTTAACATCATTTTTAAATTAGTGGTTTCTACTTTTTTTATAAAATAATTTGCCTGCAAACGGTAATAATTCTCTAAAAACAAAAGGGCTATTTCTAATTTACTTAAATTAATGGCCCTCAAAAAAGGCTCTGAAATAATAAAAATAGGTGTATCTAGAGACGGTAGCATTCCATGATAAAACTGAGAAGAATGAACTAAAAGCATTCTATAGTGAGGAGTTGGAAGATTCAAACTAACAAAAAGATTTCGAATAACATCTTGAACACCATACTCCACACCCATTTTATCCCACTTCAATTCTTCTATTTTTTTCACTAACCAATATTCACTCATAAAGTTAAAAAAATCAGACTGCGAAGGGAAATTATACTGATCTTTTTCGCTTACTTTTTTTATTTCTTGCTGTTGCCTTTTTTGAGAAAAAATATCTTCTTTCAAAAAATCATTTTGTAGAACTTGTTCTAACAAATCCTCAGTTTTTACAGAAAAAGGTAAAAGTAATATTAAGAATAAAATAGCTTTCATGGAGAACTCCTCCAAAGGAAGTCACTTAGCTGACCCCAATGATGAGCCTCTTTTACATCTATTTTGAAAGCTTTAAAGACTTGCGGATATTTTACGGCAAAACAGTCAGGGAATGTTTTACTTAAAAAATGCTGTTGTATCAAACCATGAAGCTGATCAACTTCTACTTCGCACCACTGTTGGTTCATTTGACTTTGACAAGATTTGACAACTAAAGGTGTCCCACAAGAAAGATTCATTTGAGTTTGAGAAAAAGAATCTGCTGTTTTATGTAAATGACCATAATGAGTATTAAAATAAAATAGCCCAGCAACTTCAGAAGCTTGAAGATTTATCATCATAAAAAAGAAAAGCATTATTTTTTTCATAGTTTCCAACGAAAATTAATGGTTTCCCAATTATAACACTGTGGACATCTCCAAAAAACTGCATCTGAGTCAAAACCACACTGCTGGCAATAATAACGAGTAAAATTTTGATTTAGACCTTGTAAAACATCTCGCACCTGCACCAACGCTTCTTCTTTCTCTCCTACCTCTATAAGAATTTTCACATATTCAACTTTTAATAAATCGGCATTCTTATCTGCTCGATGTCCCATAACAGCTTTAAGTACTTTATAGGCTTGTTGTGTTTCACCTAAACTACGCAAAAGTCTTATTTTAGAAAGAATAACCGCAGGTGATCTAAGTATTTCGGGTTCTGTAATTTGCAAAAAGAATTTCTTTAAGTCTTCTAAATTTTTATAATAATTCTCCTGCACAACTCCCTCTTTTTTCGTAGCTATACCACTCACTTCCCAAGGAGATTCTAAGGATGAAAAAATAAAAGTAGTATAAAAAGGTGTCTCTTTTAAAAGACCTAATAATTCTTTCTCCGCATCCTGTTTATATCCTTGAATAAGAGCAAGTTTTAAACTCAAAATTTTAGCAGAAACCGAAGGCGAGAAACGAAAGGCGTTTTCTAAATAGCCTCGACACTCTACATAGTTTTCTTTTAAAAAAAACTCTCTCGCACGTTCTACTAAAATATGCGAAATCGTTTCAGATTGATTTTCTTTAGTCACTTTAGAAAGCATCAAACGATAACGATAAGCTTGCTCCCACTCTCCCAAATTTTCAAAAATACGACAAAGAGCGCGAATAACATCTTCTTGTTCTCGATTAACTTTTAGAACATCTTTATATGTTTCAATGGCCTTATCTAGAAAGCCCCCTTTATCAAAATCGATCGCTAACTGCTTTAAAGCTTCTACCCTGCTCGCTTCTGAAATATTTTCCCTAGCAATTAAAGCACGATGAATACTAATAGCTTTATCTATTTCACCATTACTACGAAAAAGCCCCCCTAAGGCAAAATATGTTTCTAGCGTTTCACGATTAAGTTCTACTGCCGTCATGAATTCTTTGATGGCCATATCTTTGTTGCCAGAAATCAGATACTGAGTGGCGTGTAAAAAAATGCGAGACTGAGCTTCAAAAATAGAATCCCTATATTTACGCGATAACCTACGGGCTGAACCTTTTTCTAAAAGATAGTAATAGACTAAGAGGATAGTCACTCCTACTGAAATAATAGTAAGTAAGTGCTCCTGAATAAAAGACTTCAAAAGAATCATGTTTTTTAAAACACCTTTATTTCTTATAAACTAAAAGCGGAACCATATCAAATGTAACTCGTTCCCGAATACCTGTAACACTTTCTTCTACTTCATCTAATAAATTTAAAACTGAAAATTTCTTTTTTTGCTTAATAAAGTGCACATTTAATTTATTTTTTAATCCTAACTCTTTATGAATCCGCCTTGCTGATTCCCAAAGTCCTGCAATTTCATCTGCCAAACCTACTTCGACGGCTTCTTCTCCTGAAAAAATTTGCCCTTGGGCATATTCATCTAAATTCCCCTTAATACGCTCTTTTCTTCCTTCTAAAATATGATTTTTAAACTGAGCATGAACTCTTTCAATCATTTTCTTTAAGAGTCCTTTCTCTTCTTCTGTTAATTTACGGTGAGGGCCCCCCATATCTTTAAAGGTTCCACCTTTTATCGTTTCAAAAGAGATTTTAACAAATTCATAGAGCTTGGAAAGATCTGCAAATTGAAAAATAACTCCAATTGAACCTGTGAGCGTTCCCGCATTCGTAAAGATTTTACGAGTAGCCGCACCAATATAATACCCACCGCTAGCGGCAATGAGACCAAAGCTTGCGTAGACTGGTTTTATTTTATTAATTCGACGTATTTCTTCATAAATTTCTTGAACAGGACCTACAGCTCCTCCTGGAGAATCTATTTTCAAAAGAATTGCAACAATATGATTATCTTCTTCAGCTATTTTTAAATGTTCTATAATTTTTTGTGGGTCCATAATGACACCCTGCACTTCCACCACAGCAATAGATTCCTTTTCATGAGCTGAAGTCATCTCCCCTTCAACATCCTGCTGAACACGGTTAAAAAAATAAATGCCCGTTCCTATCAAAAGAGAAAAAAGGACAAAAACTAAAATAAGTACTGACATAAAAGTTTTTGACTCTGATTGCACTCTCAACCTCCCCCAAAATAACATTTTTAAAATTTAGATTAGACTATACTCCCTGCCCTATTGTAGGTCTATCTTTAAGCACAAGAGGTAAACGGATTATTTTAGGGGCAAATTTTTCCTTGCTCTTAGGTCTTAAAAGTCAAAAAAACAGACGTTTATACTCTGTTTTTATAAACCCTTATTTATCTTGCTATAAAAATAAAAAGCTATGTTACAATTTTAAAGAGAGACGGATAAAAAAGGAGTTTTTATGTCTAAAGTTTTGTTTTCTCTTTTGTTCTTAGGAAGTTTTTCTGTTTTAGCAGAAGAGATTGTAACTGAAAGTATGGATGAGCTAGATGCTCACGTGACGGCGAGTATTCCCAGCCATAGAGAAGCTCGTAATGCTCAACTAGAGCAAGAAGCCATCCAGATAGAACAACAAGAAATCGCTCGTAGCATTGCTTCCGAAGAAAATGGAAGTGATTTTGAAAATGAAGAAAGCCTCATAGAGAATTAATGAGAATTAATCTAAGCTTGTTGGGCGGCTTCCCACGTATTAGCTTTTTTATCTAGCATACTTTTAAGTTGACCACAGGCCGCTAAAATATCTGTGCCTCTGGTTTCTCTAACTGTGCAAAATAAACCTCGACGAGTAAGCTCTTTCATAAACCAGTAAATATTATCTTCCGAAGGTCTTTTAAATTC
>JAGOVR010000151.1 GCA_018060635.1 Bacteriovoracaceae bacterium | reverse complement strand
ATATATCGTGAGTGAAGCTATGTATGCGCTTGGTGTTCCTACCACTCGCACTCTCTGTGCAGTGAGAACAGGGGAATTTGTTCAAAGAGAAACTTTGCAACAAGGAGCGGTTTCCACTCGCATAGGATTAGCACACATTCGTATTGGAACTTTTGAATATTTTGCGGCCAGAGAAGATTTAGAGAATTTGCGAAAACTCACAGAATATAGCATCGCTCGCTTGTATCCAGAAGTTTTAAAGTTGGATGTTCCTATTTTGGAGTTCTGGAAAAGAGTTGCGAGAAATCAAATGCAGCTTGTCGCCAAATGGATGTCACTCGGCTTTATACATGGAGTAATGAATACTGATAATATGCTTATTTCAGGCGAGACAATTGATTATGGACCCTGTGCTTTTATGGATAATTTTGAATCTCAGAAAGTGTTTAGCTCTATTGATAGAAATGGACGCTATAGCTATTCCAACCAACCCCAAATTGCGCTTTGGAATTTAGTCAGACTTGCAGGATGCTTGATGCCGTTAATCGACAAGGAGCAAAAAGAATTACAAGAATTTTTTAAAAAAGAAGTGGAAGCGTTTCATCAATTTTTTTTACAAGAGCATGAGAAAATGATGATGGCAAAATTAGGGTTAAGCCAAAAGATGGAGGGGGATAAAGAACTCCTGACAGAATGGCTGGAATTCTTAGAGCACAATGAACTGGATTTTACATTAAGCTATATTGATCTAGAAAGGATATTAGAAGAAAAGGAGCCTTTTACAAAACTTAAAACAGTTCCTAACTTTGATTCTTTTTTTAAAAAGTGGAGTCACCGAGTAAAAGAAAAAAGAGATGATGCTATGGCCCAAATGAAAAGAGTAAATCCATTTACAATCCCTAGAAATCATCAAGTACAAAAAGTTATTGAGTTTTCAGAGAAAAATGATGATAGCTATTTTTTTCAAATGCTGGAGGCGATCTCACATCCTTTTGAGAGGAGGGAAGAATGGGGAGTTTTTCAAAAACCGCCAACCCCAGAAGAGAGGATTCTCAAAACTTTTTGTGGAACTTAAAGGAATTTTGCTAATCCAATCAGAAGACTAATAAGACCTATTCCAAATCCCAAGACTTTAAAAATAAGAGATTCAAATTTATCAAAATTAATTTTTAAGTTTACTATTTCTGATCTTAAGACATTAAATTCCAATTTTGTAACCATGTTTTGCTCTAATGAGAAAATACGGGACTCAAATTCTTTTTTGGTTACCATATCTTGCATACGTGATTCAAATACTTGCTTGGTCACCATATCTTGCATACGTGATTCAAATACTTGCTTGGTCACCATATCTTGCATATGTGATTCAAATACTTTTTTGGTCACCATATCCTGTTCCAAGTGAACTACATGATTGAATTGAGCTTTAAGCATAAGTGGGAGTGCTGTTTTTTCGGTAATGCCAGATCCCTCTTTAATCTCCTTTAAAGCTTTTTGGGCCGCATTGTCTAAAAAAGCTAGTAAAACATCGTCGTTCATCATGACTCCTCCTTTGATTTTAGGTTCCATTTGCTTTGTATGCAAGAGGATGCCAATGTTAACTAGAGGTAAGCAGTTGAAAATATTCAGACAAAAAAAGAGCTTAGAATTTTTTTTAATTTCTTAAAAGAATAAAACTTATATGTTATTAAAGCTCAGATAGATATAGAAAATCAAATCTGAGAAGGGAGATTATGAAGACGATAAAAACAAAATCAATCCCTACAAAGAGTGCACAAGAAGGTTCAAAAAAATATCTTGATAGTAAGATTGGACGCTTTAATAAAGATTTAGGAGCGGCCACTATTTATGTGGGAAATTTAAATTATGCCATGACAGAGAAGCAGATAAAAAATCTGTTTGAAGTTTACGGCGTGGTCAGTTATGTGAAAGTAGTAAAAGATGAACAAACCCATAAGAGTACTGGTATTGCTTTCGTACAAATGCTCAACCGAAAACACGCTTCCTTTGCTATTTCTAAGATAAATGGCTCTGAAGTAGAGGGTCGGACTTTAAAAGTCAGTATTGCAGAAGAAAAAGAAGACAAGAGAATCAAGAAAAAAAAGAAAAAATCTTCTAAGCCGCCGTATATTTCAAAAGCAGATCGTCTGAAATAAACATAGACATCCACATAAAAAGTATTATAGATTCTTTTTTTTTAAATCTTCTCTAGGGGAAGCTGGTGTAAGTCCAGCACTGTCCCGCAACGGTAAGCGAGATTTCTCGTAAGTCCGATCGCCTAGAGAGGTATTATCCCGTGGAGGAAAAATTATGAAGACTTTTGCTGTCTGTTTATTTCTTATCTTTTTTTTAAATCCATTATATGCAAAATCAGAAGAGAATCCTGCCGTAGGATGCATGAAACAGCAGTTAACTCCACAGGGACAGAAAGATATTTTTAACAAAGAGTTTCATTCCTTATTAAAAAATACTCCATGGTTTAAACGAGTCTATCTGACACTTAGGAGTGCTCCGTTACGCAAAAATATTTTAAATAAATGTGCTGAGTCGGGTGGATGTTCTAAGGAAGAAATTGAGCAAAAAGTGCAAGAGGCTGTTGCTAAAAATTTATTAAGTCAAAATACATTAAGAGTAGGGGGATTAATAGGAGGCTTAACCATCTATAATGTTGGTATAGCTGGAGTAGGTTTGGTTACAGATCCACTGATAACTTCTATTATTGTGACTTCAAGTTCTTTCTTTATTTGGCCATTATTATCGCCCTTAATTGGACCGATTACATCCAAGTGGAGTAAAGACTCTCACGCTGTGATTGATAAATTAACAAAAAAGGGATCTTCATCAGGATCAGAACTTAATACGATTGGTCATAATACTCAGGCCGAATTTTCGCTTTATGAACAATTAGGAAGAGATGCCATTGTACAAGCGAGAGTTATAATAGCTCCTTCTTTTGAGCAAATTTCCAGAGCGCTAGATGAAGGGAAAATTGAAGTAGCCGTAATTGAGTTGGCAAACGTTACAATATTAGCTTATGAACTTTTTAAGGATATTAACCCTCATACAAGGGCTATAGCCACTGCGTTTTCAATTAGCTTGAGGGAGAAAATAAAAAATCCAAATGCTTTGAAGAGGTTAGTGTTAGCGAGGATACAATTAGAAATTACTAATGTAGATATAGACGCCATAGCTTATTATCAAGATTTTTTAGAAGCACTTTTTTTAAAACCTTCCATAAATTTAGACTCAGAACTAGGAAT
>JAGOVR010000041.1 GCA_018060635.1 Bacteriovoracaceae bacterium | reverse complement strand
ACTCCAAACTGTGCAAAAGTATCCACGATAGGAATAAAACCCATTTTGGAAAGTCCTGCGGCTGTGTTAATCATATTAGATTCAGCGACACCCACTTCAAGAAAGTTTTCAGGAAATTTTTTATGAAAATCTGCAAGTCCTGTGGAACCTTGCAAATCTGCTGACACAGAAAATACGGGAAGTTTTTGTTCTGCCGCCCAATTTAGGGCTTTAGAAATTCCCACTTGGATTTTTTCTTTTTTGGGTGCGGAACTTGGAGTAGCAGAAACAGCAGGTGGAGGAGAAATTTCTTTGGCCCATGTTACAAATTCCTCAGGTGCTTTATCTTGATAAATTTCTTGAATAAAACTTTCTAATTTCCCGTCGCCTTTTTTGAGAGGAAACCCATGGCCGCCAGACGCACTCTCACTAGTGGATTTTACCCCGTAACCTTTGATCGTTTTAATCCACAAGCAAACAGGCTTGAGCGGATTTTTTTGTACTTTCTCTAAAGCCGTTTCTATTTGGGTATAAACTTCTTGAAGGTTATGCCCCTCTGAAACTAGAGTTAAATCCCAACCAAGAGTACTCAAAGATTCAAAAGTAGGATTCATGGAAAAAGAATCTTTATCAATACGACCTGAAAGCTTGGTATTGTTATCAGAAATAATTAAAACATAAGGGGCCATTTTCCCTTTCAGACAGAGACCTGGGATCGCCGCAAATGATTCCTTAGCCTCTCCTTCCATACAGGCCCCATCGGAGATAACACAAATGGTTGTGCGATCTTTTTCTGAGAGTTTATCTGCGAGTGCTAGTCCTTGGGACTGAGGAAACGCAGAACCTAGCGGTCCGTTACTTAGAAGAACACCTTGGGGATTGAGATGAGATTCACCATGCCCTGTAAGTTTACTTTCAATACTTCTAAACTTTCGAAGATCATTAAATTTTAAATTATCAAAACCTAAATTAGCACGAAGGGCATAAATTCCATTTTCAGTATGACCTGCATCGTTGACAAAATTATAATGTTCATACCAAGGGCTTTTTGCAAACATATGACCATGCAGAGCTGACATAATTTCTGCGAGAGCTGAAGGTCCACCCCAGTGGCAAGCGGCACCGCCAATCACAGCATGATAATTCATCAAAGCAATCAGCGCGCGAGTGGCCTTAGGGTCACCTAATGTTACTTGTTCTCCTTCTTTACTTTTAATAGTCACAGAATATTGAGGCTTGAGTTCTGGATTGTGTGCAAGGGAAGAGGGAATAGAGCAAGGAGCAATGCCCATAAAGAGTTCCTTAAAAAAAGAGATTTTTTTAAATTCATTATTCTCAATGAATAGAACCACTGTCAATACTAAGAATTTGTGTTAGCATAATTGCAATTTATGGGAGGAATGATGAAAATCACAATAATTTTATTTAGCTTTTTGCTTGTAACAAATATCTTTGCTCGTCCTGATAGAAAGAATCGACGTGATCGTGCAGAGACAAAAATGCAAGAAGTGAGCGTAGTGGAAGAATCAGCGAATGTTTATGAAGGTCATGAAGACTCTCAGGTGCAAAGAGAAATAAATGAAGAAACAAATATAGCAGAAACTCAATCCGAAGAAACAAGTAGGGCTGTTGCTAGTGAAGATGGTGAAGATTTAGGTCAATTTGAAGAAGAGTAGAAACATGAGAACACCAACTATCGTTATTATTTTTTTTATCTCCTTAAATTTAATGGCCGTGTCTCCTGTTAAAAACACTAAGCGTAAACGCACAGCAGAGCTGGTGCATGATAAAAGAGAAGGAATTGATAATTCTCAAGAAAAATCTAAAACAACAAAACTAGAAATTAAAGAAGCAGACTCTGATGCGCTAGATATCCCCTCGGTAGAAGAAATAGAGTTTACAGAAGAAGATTAAAATATAGTTTTTCGATGAGTCTCAACAATCTTCTGACAAATCTCATTTACTGGCATAGCTCCAAGTTTCAGTGCTGAAATAATTTCAGGGTGAATAGGAGCGAGTGGTTTTGTTATCTTCTCAGAAAGGATTGGGTTTTTGTTAGCTTCTAGCTCATCTACGCGGTAAGCAGGAGTGAAGTGCGGAACTGTTTGTAAAACTTCTGGAACTTCATTAAGCAAAGTAAAAATAGCTTTAGTTACTTCTGCAAAACGATCCAATTCTTTTCTACTAAAACTCTCGGTTGGTTCAATCATAAGGCCATACACTTCTGGAAAAGCCACGGTAGGGGAGTGAATTCCAAAATCTAAAAAAAGTTTTCCAACACGTGCGATGGTCAAGGCTTTTTTAGTTCCCGCTTTTTCAATTTTCTCAAACAACTCTTTTGTGAGTGTTAAAATAAATTCGTGCATACGCGGAGTTTTTTCTGCTCCAAAAGGAAGTGTAGGGAATAGAGGCTCTAATTTTTTTTGTAAATAGCGACTAGAAAGAACTGCGACCGCCGACATTTCTCTCACACCTGAACTGCCTAAAGCTTTTATATAAGTGTAACAGCGAACTTTGTGAGCAAAGTTTCCTAAATGACGGTGAAAAGAGCCAATAGAGTATTTCGGAATAATTTTTTTGAACTGATTATTTTCTTTTATCACCTGAATACCAGGGAGAAAATCGACTAATTTTTCACTCACAGCCACAATGGCATCTCCCGGCCCACCACCTCCGTGCGGAATAGTCCAAGTTTTATGTAAATTATTATGAACGGCGTCCACTCCTAATTTACCTAAGTCTACATGACCTGCGATGGCATTCATATTTGCCCCATCCATGTAAACGAGTCCTCCTACAGAGTGAATAAGATCGGCCATCTCTTTAAAATTTTCTTCAAAAATTCCAGAGGTATTGGGATTAGTCACCATGACTCCTGCAATGCGAGAACTATGTTCTTTTACCACAACTTTAAATTTTTCTAAATCAATGGTTCCGTGTTCATTGGCCTCTACGATAATAATTCCGTGATGAGCACCCTGACCGTCGTAAGTTTCAAAACCTGCCATAGTGGCAGTTGCAGGATTAGTTCCGTGAGCAGAACGAGGAATAATAATGATGTCTCTTTTTTCTCCACGTTTTTCAAAGTAACCTTGGAAAAGTTTAAGCCCTACTAATTCTCCTTGAGCACCTGCCACAGGTTGAGTGGTAACGCCCGCCAGACCTGTAATGTGTTTAAACATTTCTTGAATTTCATATAAAATTTCTAAGGATCCTTGTGAACCTTCTGTGCACACTTCAGGGTGCAGATCAGTAAAGCCCGAAAGTCCCGCCGCATAGTCATTGATGTAGGGATTATATTTCATGGTACAAGAACCTAGAGGATAAGGCGCATCATCAGGACTTACATTTTGATCGTTTAATTCTTGATAGTATTTTTTTAATTCACCTAAAGAAAAATCTGGGAAACCTACACTTTCCTTTCGTTTCATGTTTTCAGGAATAGGAACTGCAACTGCAGGCTGACCACCTTCACCAAAAGTTTGTTTGAAGAAAAGTTCTAATTTTTGGAGATCCTCTTCACTTTGCCAATCAGAAAAAGAGAGTAGAACACTATTGTTATTTCCCACACGCTGTGAAATATCGACACCTGCATAAATTCCTGCGGTGTAAGCTTTGCTTAAAAATTCTTGGGCAGAACAAGGAAGACTTAAAGCTATCTCATTATAAAAAGGGGCGTTAGGAAAAGTTAAGGTTACATTTTTATACCCAGTTAGTTTTTGTGCCATGGACACGGCACGTTCTCTTCCTACAGTAGCACAGTAACTCATACCTTTTTCACCACGATGAAGGATGGCGGCGCCAGCAAGAGTAGCTACAAAAGATTGATTAGAACAAATGTTGGAAGTGGCTTTCTCTCGACGAATATGTTGCTCTCTTGTAGATAAAATAAGAGCCTTACATTCTTTGCCTTTTAAATCTTTGGTTTTTCCTACATAACGACCCGCTGAAGATCTTATAGAATTTTTATCTTTTTCATTATAACGAATACCAAAAATTCCAAGGCCTGGTCCTCCAAAGTTGGGACCAATAGCCAGATGTTGACCTTCACCTACAATCATATGAGCACCATTTGTTCCATAATCTGCAGGAGCTTTAAGTCCTCCTGTCGCCAAAAGCATCGGATCAATCACTGCAATAGATTGAACTGCAAACTCGTGAGCTAAATCAGTTAGCTCATCCACATTTTCTAAAAGTCCAAATTGATTTATTTGCGGAAAAGCCAGTGCCGCATTTTTACCTTGGTATTTTTGTAAATATTCTTTCACCGTGATGACTGAAGTAAGGCCTGTCTTTTTATCCACAGGAATAAAAACAACATTCATTTTAGTATGGCGAGCGTGTGTGAGAATAACTTCACGGTCATTAGGATAAAGGGATTCTAAAAGAAGAACAGTATCACTATTTTTGGTTAAGCGAAGGGCACAATTAAGCGCTTCAAATAAACAAGTAGAACGCTCATAAAGAGAAGCATTAATCGCTTCAAATCCTGTGAGCATAGAAATAGCACTTTGATAAAGCCACAGAGTTTGAAGTGTTCCTTGGGAGCGCTCGGGTTGATAAGGAGTATACGCCGTTGTCAGTCCACGAAGAGATGCCACAAAAGGAACAATCTCAGAGACTTTGTATTGAGGAAGGCCGTCTCCTAAAAAAGAAGGAAGAATTTTATTTTTTTCTGAAATTTCAAAAATATGTTGGGCCAAATCCTCATAATGTTTTTTTTGAATTGGGTTTTCTTGCGAAGAAAGCTTTAAGTTCTCAGGGATATGAGAAAAAAAATCAGACATTTCTTTAAGCCCTAGCGTTCCTAACATTTCTTGGATATCTTGCTTCGAGGCAGAAATATAATTATCTTTTAGTTCACGTGGAAGTTTTTGAGGATCGTAAGAAAAAAGAGGGCGTGTCTTCATAGATTAAGATGCCTTTTAAAAAGAGATTTTGGAATGCGTAAGTTCTAGCACAAAGGTAGGTGTCATGGAAAGTAAAAGCTATCCAGAAAAATATAAGGACTATCTTTTTTGGGAAGGAGATATCTTAAAATTAGATTGTAAATTTTATAGCCCTCAAAGTAATCCTCTCTTTATTGATTTCATAGATTTGTGGGGACGGTATGACCAAGCTTTCAAAGGTAAAAATATCTATAATGAGAATCTCATAAAAGCACTAGGTCTTAGTCGCCATCACCCCACTCTTGTTTTTGATGCGACTTGTGGTCTGGGCAAAGACACTTTATTTATGCTGTATGCTGGGGCCCATGTCATTGCCTGTGAAAAGTCTCCTATTCTGTTTGCTTTGTTAGAAAATGCCCACCATAGAGCTATGCAAAAAATGCCGCATATATTTAGCTCATTGCAAATTTTTTTGGGAGATTCTGTCCAAATATTACGTCACAGAAAAGAGATGTCAGTGGATGCTATTTATCTAGATCCGATGTATGAAGAAACACCGCTCAAGAGAAAATCTCTTCCTAAAAAAAATATGCAAATTTTGAGTTTACTGCTTACTCCCGATGAGAATATAAATGAATTAGGTGATTTAGCTTTAAGTTGCGCCAAGGATAGAGTTGTTATTAAAAGATCACTCCATGCCTTACCTTTTTTTACACAAAAGCAGATGACAGCTAGTTACAAAGGCAAGACAACTCGCTACGATATGTACAAAATTTTAAGCTGAGATTTTATGAAAAAATATCATGTATATGCTTTTGGCAATGCCATCGTGGATATTCAAGTTCCAGTGCCTTTTTCTCTTTTGAATTCTATGGGAATTGAAAAAGGTGTTGGTGGCTTAGTTTCTTTGGAAGAGCAAAAAAAAGTTTTAGACGCTCTAACGGAATACGAGCACTCTATTGCTTGTGGTGGTTCTGCCGCAAATACAGGTATCGCGGTATCTCAATTGGGTGGGAGATCCTATTTTGCAGGCAAAGTGGCCCCTGATCAATATGGAGGTCTCTACGCTCAAAGCCTTTCACAGGAAAACGTTGATAGTAACGTGACAATGAGTAAAGATTCTGGCGTTACTGGTTCTTGTGCCATCATGATTACTCCTGATGCCCAAAGAACCATGCGTACTTATTTAGGTATTACGGAAACTTTGTGTGAAAAACAAATTGTGGAAGAAGCCTTAACCGCTTCCCATTTTTTATTCATGGAAGGTTATTTAGCAAGCCAAGCAAAAGCCATAGTCGCGGCCAAAAAATCTATTATCCTTGCAAAGAAGGCGGGGGTTCAAGTAGCTTTTAGTTTCTCTGATCCAGCTATGGTGGAATATTGCAAAGAAGGTCTTTTAGATATTATGCAAGAAGGCCTGGATATTTTATTTTGCAATGAGGAAGAGGCTCATCGTTTTACTCATACTAAAAACACTCAAGATGCTATCCCTATTTTGAAAAAATATACTAAAAATTTAGTCATAACTCGTGGAGAGAAAGGATCTTTTATTTTTTGTGATAATGATTGTATTCAGATCGCTCCGCTTAAAGTGCAAGCATTGGATACTACGGGAGCAGGTGATGCCTATGCTGGAGCACTTCTCTATGCTCTTTCTCAAGGGAAAGATTATTCTTATGCTGGAAATCTAGCGAGCTTTTTTGCCGCACAAGTCGTAGCAAAAAGAGGCCCCAGACTTTCTCATGCGGAAGCTGTGCAGACGTTAGAAAATTTTTTAAAAATGAGAGGGTAAGATGGAAACACTTTTCTTGAAAGAACTTTTTACATCGTCTGAAAAATATTTAGAACAAACAGTGACGGTTAGAGGCTGGGTAAAATCTCTTAGAAACTCTAAACATTTTAGTTTTTTAGTTTTAAGTGATGGAACTTGCAGTGAAACATTACAAATTGTTTTAGATGAAAAAATGCCTAGCTATGAGGCCTTAAGTAAAATGATCACAGGTTATTCCTGCTCTTTTCAAGGGAAAATTGTAGCTTCCCAAGGAAAAGGCCAAACCATTGAAATGCAGGCCTTAAGTGGAGAAATCATAGGGTCTGTTCCAGAAGATTATCCTTTGCAAAAAAAAGGGACTTCTCTAGAGTTTTTAAGAGAGATTGCGCATCTACGTATCCGCACTAATACTTTTAGTGCTGTCATGCGTGTTCGTCATGAACTAGCTATGGCAACTCATAATTTTTTTAACCAACGTGGTTTTTTCTATGTTAATACTCCCATTATTACGACATCTGACTGTGAAGGAGCAGGAGAGCTTTTTCGAGTCACTACATGGGATGGAAAAAAAACTCATGATTTTAAAAATGATTTTTTTGGAAAACCTACCTACCTTACAGTTTCAGGACAATTAGGAGGGGAGTCGTTAGCCATGGGGCTTTCCAAAGTTTATACTTTTGGGCCTACTTTTCGTTCTGAAAATTCTAATACCTCTCGCCATCTGTCAGAGTTTTGGATGATTGAGCCTGAAATGGCATTTGCAACGTTAGAGGATATGGCAGATTTGGCCCAAGATTATTTAAAAGCTTTATGTTCTCATGCCTTGAGTGTTTGTGCTAAAGACTTAGCTTTTTTACAAGAGCATTATGAAAAAACTCTTCTGGAAAAATTAAGAGGTGTTGTCGAAAAACCTTTTCAAAAAATCACCTACACCGACGCTATTCAAATTTTAAAAGAGACCAAACATACATTTGAATTTAATGTAGAGTGGGGTGTTGATCTCCAAACAGAACATGAAAGGTATTTAGCAGAAATTCATTTTAAATCACCTGTCATCGTAACTGATTACCCTTCCGCCATTAAAGCTTTTTATATGCGTGAAAATGAAGATGGAAAAACTGTGCGTGCCATGGACGTGCTTATTCCAGGAGTAGGAGAAATTATTGGTGGCTCTCAAAGAGAGGAGCGGTTAGATGTTTTAGAACGGCGTATGCAGGCTTTTCACTTAAGTCATGAAGAGTATAAATGGTATTTAGATCTTCGTCGTTTTGGAACTGTTCCTCATGCTGGTTTTGGATTAGGTTTTGAACGAGCGGTGATGTATGTCACAGGTATGAATAATATTCGAGATGTTGTTCCTTTTCCACGCACCCCGAGAAATGCAGAATTTTAGTTATTCCTAGGGGAATGTGTCGTTGGCAAAAATTACATAGGACTTTTGACAGACATCGCTGAAGTTTTTATATTGCCCGAATGCTTAAAACAGTGTGCCTCCTCTTCTTATGTTTAGGATTAAATTCCTCTTTTCTTTCTGCCCAAGTTTTTGAGCAAGAGATACAACTTATTACAACTCACGAATTGAAAGAGTTTGAGAAAATTTTTGAAGAACTTTATAAAGAGTTAACCTTAGAAGAAGAAAATCTTTCCTTAACATCAGCTTGGGCCCCCATTCAAAGAGTCTTAGTAAAGGGCGTTAAACTGCAGGATTTAGCTCTTAACGTTACTTATTTTCATCCAAACGCTATCATGAAAGCAACTGCTCTAGAAAAATACAGTTCTATGCAGACTTGGGTAAATGTATTTAAAACAAAATATCTGTATGGAGAAAAAAAGGAGCAATCTCTTTCTTCAGCAGAGGTTATGGAAATGGAAAAAGAGTTAAATACAAAAATAGAAAAATATCAGAAAAATATTACAGAAAAAAAAGCTCCCTTTGTTTTTTCAGGAGAGAACTTGGATGAAAGGGCCCAAGAGGCACTTAAGGATTTTAAAAATAAAAATGACACAACATACGCCATCAATATGGCCAATTTTTTTCATAGGCACGCTACTTTTTCTTTTTGCAATGATCGAGAAGTAAGAAAAAAACTTTATCAAACATACAGCATTAGAGGGCTTTATCCTGAGAATAAAGATCTCTTAAAAGAGATTTTAATTTTACGTAGTCGCATCGCTCGTAAATATGGCTTTAAAACTTGGGCCCACTATAAATTTTCAGGGGATGCCACTTTAGGTGACCCTAAAAAGGTTGCTGTTTTTTTAAACAATCGCTTAAAAGAATTGTCTCCCTTTTTCTTGCAAGAACTGGCAGAAATACAAAGAGAGACTCCATTCAAAGTTAGAGCATGGGATTATGACTTTTTAAAAAAACAAAAAGAAAAAGTTGAGTATATTGGGACAGCATTTGAGGTCTTAACATTTGCCTTTGATTATTTAGAGCAAAAAAAAATAATAAAAGTAAAAAAAGTTGAAGGCAAGATTGGTTGGCATCCCAATGTTAGTTTTTATGAAATTTATAATATCACAGGAGATATACTTCTCGGTTATTTCTTTCTAGATTTATCATCTCCTGAGTTTAAATTTAAAAATCCTTGTGTTAATTGTATTATGCCAACTCATTGGGATGCAGAAGAAAATAAGATTATTCCTGCTTTTTTAACCTTATCTCTTCCGTATGACCTAAATCAAAACTTGAATAGATTTGAAAGAACTACTGTTTGGCATGAACTAGGTCATGTTCTGGAGCATTCCTTAGGCTCTCAATTGCCTTACAATCAAACGACGTCTTATGCAGGTGCGACTCTTTTGGTAGAAGCTGTTTCTACTTTATTTGAAAGGCTTGCACAGCATGATCTTCCTATAGAAGAAAGAGAGCTTTCTAACTTTAAAAATAAAGTGAGCACTATTGCAAATTATCTTGTCTCTTTAAAAATTGCTCTTTGGGATGAAGAGACATTAACTGATCCTCATTTTGATCTTGTGAGAGAGCTCAATCAAATATCATTTAAAAAGCCTTTCGATAAGAAAGAAGAATTAGCTCACTTTTTTTTTGGAATGAGTGCTTTTGTTCGTGACGGCTATGGGCCTAAATACTTTACTTATGATTTAGGAAGTTTATTTGCGGATATGTATTTACCGCAACTAGAAGAAAAGGGTTACCATCCTGAAGCCTTCCAAAGCATTCTAGAGATTATTAAAGGCGGGGCCCCTCATTTTAACAAGTGTTTGGAAGAGATGTTTAAATAATTTAGAGGACAGAAAAAATACTATGACTATTTTGATCTATAGAATTAAAGATTAGACTATAACTTCCACTGGGAAAATCCATTTTTATTTCTTTTCTTAAGACTCCTACCTCTGCATAAAACTTCTCAGAATAAATCAGAGAACCTAATGCATCTCTTATCCAAATTTGGGCAGGCCCAGCTTTTTTTATGAGCGTTTCCATTTTTAAAAAAGAGTTTTGTTGTAGAGGATTAGGAGTTAATTTAAAAAAAGAGTCCGTATCTTGTCTCAAGGTTTTTAAAAGAGAGTTTTTCACTCTCCCATTTTGATCTAACAAAGAAATACGATAAATACTATCTTCTTGAGCTCCCTCAAAATCTTCTAACAGGAGGGGAGATAGGGGCTCTGTTACCTTTTCTAATAAGGTAAAATCTAAATCTAAGAGGGAGCTTTTTTCAATCAAGATTTCATCCCCTTCTTCTAAAGGTAGAAACTCTATATGAAGAAATACTTTTTTCTGTTCCCTTGTTATCCATGCTTGTAAAGGGTACTCGGCTAAAATTGGAGAATCATCCATTTTATCAACACCTAGAGAGCACCATCCTGTAGGAGTACTTGCTCGTAAAGAAATGTGCGTCGTTGCAGAGGATGGGGTAAACGTAGCATTGTATAATTGCCAAAAATTAGTATTGGTAATTTGAGGGGAAATCCATAAAAGTTCGGAAAAATCACAAGGTGTACTTCCACCCCAGATCTCTAAATACCCACTCACATTCCAATTAGGGTCAATATTTTTAAAATCAACAAGGGCCAGGTTCATAGTATAACTTTGCCCTACAACCAGAGGTGAAAGGAGTTGTGCAGAAATAGTTTCTTTACGATTGTTAAGTGAAAAATCATGGATAAGACCTGCATAACTTGCTCCATCGTGAGCAGGCAAAGTGACATTATGCAGTCCAGGTTGAATATCAGGTGTTCCAGGGGAGCATTTAGTCCAAAAAGCTGGGGCACTATTTAAGCTAGGGGCCAGTCCTTCAAGAGAATTATTTTGAACGTATACTTGGGCCCTTATAGTTATAGACAAAAAAAGACTAACTGCAAAAAAAGGATACTTCATAGAGTTAAGATAATATTCTATTTGGAATATTATCAAGACTTGATGCGTAAGAGTTTAAGTATAGAGAACTTGCAGAGAAGAATGCCCTAAGGCAGATTTTTTTAAAACGATGTTAACGGGAAGGCGAGAGGTTAACGTAGGAATATGAGAAATGATTCCAATGATTTTCCCTTGGCCTCGTAAATTAAAAAGTGCCTGTGTCACATCTTCCATATAATCTGGGTCTAAGCTTCCAAAACCTTCATCAATAAAAAAAGAATCAATTTGGGTTTTTCCGCGAGTCATTTCAGAAAGACTTAAGGCCAGGGCTAAACTTACAAGAAAGGTTTCTCCTCCTGAAAGTGTCGAGATTTTTCGCTCCATTCCTTGGTGGTTATAATCCACAATATAGAAATCGTGATACAAGCTTTCTTTGCGTTTTTGATGGACTAACTCATAACGACCATCACATAAGTTTTTAAGTTCGGTATTGGCCAAAGCTAAAAGATGTTTTTCAACCAGTCCCAGAGCAAAGTTGCGAAACTCATCTTTCCCCACAAGTTCATGCAGATTCTTAAGCCGTTTCATTTTTTCTTGTAATGTTATTTCTTGTCTTTGAATCTCCTGATATTTTTTTTGCCTAAAGAGTTGTTGTTCTAGGAGAGCTTCTTCTTTATGAATTTCTAGTGCTAATGTTTGATTGCGCTCTACCATTTCTTGGACATACTTTTGCAATAAAAGGAATGCCTGATTCAGTCCATGGATAAAAGGATCTTCTAACTTCATTTGAGTTATTTTGACGAGGGAAAGAAGGAGTTCAGGAGAAAGAGTAGGAGTCGCAAGTAATTTCTCCAAAGAGGGGAGTAGCGTATGTAGTTCTGAAAGATTTAAATTCCATGTCAGATACAATCCTTTCTCCTCTTCTTGTAGATGATTAAACCTAGTCTCTTCTTCTCTAAGTTTGAGATCAATTAAATGTTTCTCTTGCGTGGTTTTCTCCCTTTCTTTTCTGCTGACAAGTATTTTCTCTTCCCATTCTTTTATTTCATCCAGTGGTGACAACAGACATTGATGCTGTTCTATTTCTTTTTGGTTTTTAGAGAATTGGGCAGTTTCTTTTTGTAGTTTTTCTTCTTTATTTAGAATTCTATTTTTCTGTGTTTGGAATATTTTTTTTAATGTTTTTTCTTGCCCTTGAAGATTTAAGATTATAT
>JAGOVR010000150.1 GCA_018060635.1 Bacteriovoracaceae bacterium | reverse complement strand
CACCAGCACTTCCCGCTAATCCGATGATCTCATAATCTGCCTCTTTCAGTACTTGCCCCAAGGTTGTACGAGAAAGTTTAGAATCATCAACAATTAGAATTTTTTTAGACATGAATTTTCCCTTAAAGAATTATATCATTTTATTTTATAAGAAAAAAAAATCTGGAGATAGTGGGTAATATTGTCTATAACAGAGAGAACAACTCCGATATAGAGGAAACATTATGCTGGAAGAACACTTAGAAAAAATAAAAAAACGACTAACTTTTGAAGAAATTTATATGCGTTTCGCTTTTGATTTAGCTAAGCGTGGCACCTGCAAGCGTTTGCAAGTAGGAGCAGTGATCGTTTCCCATGATTATTCCAAGGTCTATGGTATTGGTTATAATGGGAATGCCGCAGGCCTTCCTAATATTTGTGAAAGTGATGAACCTGGAAATTGCGGTTGTTTACACGCAGAGGATAACGCTCTTTTAAAAACGAACGGGGGTTCTGAAGTTCCTAAAATTGCTTTTGTAACGCATCAGCCTTGTGCCTATTGTGCTAAGCGCATGGTCAATAAAGGCGGAATTCAAAAAGTTTTCTACTGTGAACCTTACCGCTTACAGAGAGGTTTAGAAATTTTAAAAGCCGCAGGAATTGAATATCAGCAAATCCCTCGTGAAAGTATTTTTTAATTTTTGATGTAGCAAAATATTTTGCTACACTTTGTGCTTCTTTTTCTCATCTTTAAGAAAAAAAATCTTCCCCTTTTTGGTAGTTTTCTCTTTGGATAATAATTAAAGTTCTAAGGAGGATTTATGAGTGGATTTAAACCATTTGCAGCTCTTAAAGGTGTTATGGGGGGATTTGAAAGAAAGATTAGTGCTGTTAATAGTGAGCCTGTTCATGGATTAGATAAAGCTGAAAAAATAGCTGTTCCTGTAAGCGGAAATATTGTGAAGGGAACTCCAGGTTCTACTCTCGCTCTTTTTTTTAAGAATGCAGATATTCATCAAGACAAATTAAGTATTAGTAAAACAGTTTTTATCGTTAAGGATACTCAAGAAAAATTTGAAACTCCGACGGTAAAAATTGTAAGAACAGATTATCAAGGTGATTTGAATACTGAACAGAATAAAACAGATAGAAATAGAAAACATCGTAAAATTAATCCTTCGCTAGAATCAATTGATAAAGAAGTGTACGAAACAAGTGATTCTATACTGTTAATTACAATTGATAATCCTTATTTTAGACCACCTCTTCATGTGAAGGAGCATAATGCAGTAGCAGGAAATGTTGTGCAGGCTTATCTCTTTAGTCATCAAAACGATGCAGAACCTCTTTGTATTGTGGAAGTTGATTATACTCATTTAGAAAAATCTAAGACAACGGAAGAATTATTAGCAGAGCAAAAAGGAGATATGGAAGCCAAGATTGCTCAAGAGAGAGCAGAGCGGGATGCCGCTAAGGCTGGTCAAGAACAAGCTTTCGCTGAAGCACGTGCTAAAAAAAGAGAAGAAGAAGCCAAGGCGGCGCAGGAAGCGGCATTAGCTTTTGAACAAAATAAAGAGCAAAGAGCAAATGAAGCCGCGGCAAAAAAAGCAGAGCAACTTAATGCAAAAGCCGCAGAGGATGCTAGACGAGCTAAAGAACGTGAAGAAGCCGCCGCTAAAAGAAAAGCAGAAATGGATGAAAAAAATAGATTAAGAGATGAAGAAAGAGCCGCTCAAGCTAAGAAAAGAGAAGAAGAGCGTTTAGCTAAAAAACAATAAGGTAATATCTAAATGATTTCAAAAAAAAGGAAGCCTGTAGGCTTCCTTTTTTTTGTTCTAAAAAGAGACACTTGTCTTTTAAAATTGCTACTATAAGCGTTAACAAATTATCAATGTCATAAAAAAATCAAAAAAAACAAAGAGAAGTAAGGGTGTTGCAAAACATAGCAAATAGATCTTGTTGGCTTATCGCTTTGGCTGTAGCATTCAAACTGCTTTTTAAAGGAGGATATATGAGTGATTTTAAACCGTTTGCGGCATTTAAGGGCGTCATGGGATCTTTTGACAAAAAAATTGGACCTGTGAATACGGAGCCTATGTATGGCTTTGATAAGGCAGAAAAAATAGCAGTGCCTGTCAACGGAAACGTGATTACAGTAACACCAGGAACCGTAGTTGCTTTGTTATTTAAAAAAGATGATGTTAAAAAACCTATCTCCATTGGAAAAATTGTTAACGTTCTTAAGAGTAATAATCAGAAAGTAGAATTTAAAAATTCTAAAATTATCTCTATCGATTTCCAAGGAGATTTAAATACAGAACAAAATAAAACAGATTCTCGTCGGATGCATCGTAAATTTAATCCTCCCATGGAGTCTTTGGATAAAGATGCTTATGAATCAGTTGATCAAATGTTACAAGTCATCACTCAGCTTCCTTATTTTAGTCCTCCTCACCATGTGGAAGAGCATAATCAGGTAGCAGGAGAAGTAGTACTAGCTTATTGTTTTCATCATTTTCAAGATGCAGAGCCAGCATTCATTGTAGAGCTTGATTTTACTCACTTAGAAAAATCTAAATCAACAGAGGAACTCTTAGAAGAAGAGCATGCTCGTCAACGTGCAGAAAGAGATAGTGAAAGACCACAAAGAGCTTCTTCGGAAGAGCGTGGTGCGATGGCTTCTAAAAGATTTGAAGAAGGTGTTGCCGCTAAAGCCGCAGAAAAAGCATTGGCAGATGCTAAACGTCAAGAAGAGCGTGCTCAAAGAGAAGCAGAACGTAAGGCTGCTTTGGAAGCACGTGATAAGCAAAAAGCTGAAGAACGAGCGGAAGCCGCTCGCAAAAGAGAAGAAGCCAGAAAAAAATAATCAAATAATGATTGAAAAAATAAAAAGGAGAAAATATGAAGTTTATGATTTTTATGACGACCTTAATTGGTTTGTCAGTACAAGCGGCAGAATTAAAACCGTTTGCGGCTTATAAAGGAGTGATGGAGAGTTTTGAGAGAAAAATTGGTGAGTTTAATACCGAAGCTCTTTATGGATTAAATAAAGCTCAAAAGCTTTCAGCTATCCCTGTGAGTGGCGACACGATAACTGTAACTCCTGGTGAAACTATTGCTTTAGCTTTTAAAAATAAAGACGTTAAAACTCCTCTGCATAGAGGCAAAGTTGTTTATCGTTTAGAAGGAAGTAGTGCAAACTTTGAGTTTAAAGATGGGTCACGACCTACTATTATTGAATTTGAAAAAGATATAAATGTTCCCGAAGCTAGAAAAG
>JAGOVR010000149.1 GCA_018060635.1 Bacteriovoracaceae bacterium | reverse complement strand
TGAGAATTAATCGCAGTAAAGTTGAAGATTATTATGGTATTCAGTTTCTGGCCAATAAGCATCTCTTATTAGGAGTGGCCTATAATCAATTTTTGCTCCATGAGTTTTCGAGTGCGTTGACCCTCTTTTTTTAATATTAGAATAAATGCAACTGGACAGCGTTACGCACCGATGCGATGGATGTCAGATATAAATTGCTAAGAAAATAATTTCTAATAACCGGTAAACTATCGCCTCTGGTGGTGAGACTAACAAAGGCTTGGCCCATCCAGAGATTTGAACAGAATATGTACTTCAGAAGTAACTACGAATTATCAAATGGAGTACAAATGGCTCTCACTTAATCTGACTTGAAAGGTTGGTTTTACCTTTAAATAATTTACTTTTTTCACAAATAAGAGAAAGATGGTCTATTGATAAATTAATAAGGTGATAAGTTTTAAAATTAGTGCTTAAATTTAGGCTATAGTCGGAAATGGAGTAAGGATAATATGAGATATATTTTATTGATACTTATTGGTTTTGTTCAAATCAGTTATGCACAGGTTGAAATTCCTGCTGAGAAGTTAAAAGAATTCAAAAAAATAATTGAAGAGAATAATAAAAATAATTATCCGAATAGCTTTCCTGATGTCGTTTTTAAATCTTTAAAAATAACGACACCTGTTTGCAACTTAGAAAAGCTCGAGAAGGATGTTAGTCAATGTGTAAAGCAAATATGCTTTACCAGTGTAAATTATTTTGCAGGTACAAATCTTTATTCAGAATTCATCATTCACGGATCAAATGATCCAGGTGTTTGCACGATTTCTCATATGAGTAGAAGGTATTTTGTTTCTAAAAAAGATTTGCCTTTTTTTGCTAAAATATATTTAGGAAATATGGCAAACAAACAAATAACTATGGAAACTACGTCAAACGGTTCCAAGCATGTCGATGACGTTAAAATCGATGGAAAAAGTTGTAAAATAAAATCTGAATATATTAATGAAGTTGATCCATCCAATACTGAAGTTGTGAAGTTTAATCCGTCCAAAGAAGATGGCACGTATGTTTCAATTACAGATGGAAAAAATGAAACTTATTATACGGCTAAAGGAAAAACATATCGTGTAAAATCAGGGGAGCTCAACCTTATCCCACGGTTAGTCCACTTTGAGCTAGAAAAAGATTCGATAAGCACCTGTAAAGACTTAAGATCAACCTTTTTATATGAACTACAAAAGCAAGGAGCGATAGTTGATTTACCAATGAGTAAATAGGTCGCTGGCTATTCTTCAATAAGAAGACCGTTTTTTATAACTAAAGTATTGGTTAAAAAAAATTCCCAAAAAAATGATAAAAAGCAGTCGTTAGGCGTTCCTTGTATTAAAAGGGCGGTCCCCAAGTATTGATAAGTTTTAAAGTTAGTGCTCTAATTTAGGCCATAGTCTTGCTCGTATTAACCTACAATCTATCGATAATGAAAAAAAGTTGGTTGCTCGAGTGTCGGTACTACTGAAAGATACTTAGGTAGACAAATATACTATAATGAATTGCGGACCGTAAAAAATAGAATCAATGCCGGCGTAAGTTTCCAAAGTATTGTAGATTTTCTCTTGACTCTCATCTTGATCCCCCTGAATCAATTTTTTAGTTAAGCAATAATATTTCGTTGCTTATTCAATAGTATGCCTTGGATTTATCTGTGCCCCATTTTGCATAACCTCCTTTAGGAGGAGATCCATTATGACAAAGAAAAAAATAAGAAAAGGCAAACAACTAAGTCTCACTAACCCTAAAAATGCAGGAAGGCCTGCAATTCACGATAAGGGAATTCGCCACCGAAAACGAGAAGAGCTAGAGCGAGCTAGACCTCTGCACTTAACCATTAAATTAAATCGGGCACAGATGCAAAACAAGATGATTTTAAAACATCTTAAACACTCTATAAAAAGAGGAAGACTTAAAGGACTTCGGATTATTCATTTTTCTTTGCAAAATGATCACGTTCATCTTTATGCTGAGTCTGAGTCGAATCTCATTCTTACTCAAGGGATGAAGGCGCTGGGAGTGAGTTTTGCCAAAAGGATCAATAAGTATTTTAAGACAAAGGGACAGGTCTATAAGACGAGGTTTCATTTACGAGTCTTAAGAAGTGCCAGTGAGGCAAAGAACGTCATTAATTATATTTTAAAGAATGGAATCAAGCATAACAGGACAAAGTCATTTATCGATCCTTATAGCTCGTGGGTGGTTTTGCATGACTTTAAATTAATAGGCCTTGGAAGAAAGAAAGAGCGAGATGATATTGGGGCGTACATTTTTAAGCATTTTCAAAGGGAGTATTTTGAGTTTAAAGACATGCTTGATTGCTTGAGGATTTATGAGAGAGAGTTGAGATTTATTAGCAAGTTTTCCACCTGACTTTGGAAACTTTCATGACAGCTGATGGACGACAGACCTCAGGGAGAACATGTGAACGGAATCAATCTATGGCCTACAAAACTAACGAGCTCTTGAGAAGTGAACTCCAGAAATCTCAAGCGGAAGGCCGAAAAAATTGGAATTGGTACCGGTCATGATAGTATTGCACGCGAAACTTATAAATCTTCAGGTCGAATATTTTAAAGGCCGACAAGTGGTAAAAAGCGGAGAAGTGTTTTTTATTAAATTTAAAGAGTTACAATTTGAAAAAGTGCAACTAATTTTTCTAAACCAGGTAAAAATCAAGCTTGGTCTCCCTAGGATTTTGGAAAGTTGCCGGCATTTATAACGTAGAGATTAAATTACGCAGTCCAGTTACGAAAACATTAATGGCAGATCTGCCCCTTCTCAAAAGGAAGTTGTTTTGATTGAATATTCTTACTCTCATTGATTTCTTGAAAACGAATGACTCTAAAAGAAATAGTGGCAAGGCCTATGAGTATCAAGCTTATGGCATAAGCCTTTGGCAATTTTGACTTGAGAGGGCGCAATAATTTTTGGATAATACTTGGGGCGAGCACCATAGAGGGGAGTGTTCCAAGCCAGAAAAAAAACATCGTCAGTAGTGCATGAAAAGAGTGCTCAAAAGTTGCGATTCCTAAAACCACACCATAGAGAAGTCCACAGGGCAAAAAAAGAGAAATCAGTCCAGTAAAGAGTGCCTTGCTTCTATTCTCATTTTTATGAACAAGTTTCATCCAAAGAGTTGTGTAAAGTTGGGTCAACATTTTAGGAACAGGGAGTTCTGCTTTTTTCCCTCGATAATTTTGAATTCCCCAAAATAAAAAGAGAA
>JAGOVR010000040.1 GCA_018060635.1 Bacteriovoracaceae bacterium | reverse complement strand
ATGGATATTGTGATGAGTTTAGGTATTTGTTTTTATCTGGTATCGATGGCCATAGATATCGTGCGCATGAATTTACCTGATTTATTGGATGCCTCTCCACATTTTACAGAAAAATTATATGCTCAAGTTAAAAAATTCCCAAGGGTTCTTGATTGTCATAAAATGCGTATTCGTGGCAATACGTCGAGTATGTATATTGATTTTCATATTTTAGTAGAAGATAAATTATCGCTCAAAGAAGCTCATAATATTGCACATGAGTTGGAAGATCATATTCGCCTCTTGTTAAAAGATGAAGTCACAGAGTTAGATATTACAGCTCATGTGGAGCCTTATGAAGAGAATCACCATGACTAGTTTGCAAATAAAAAAAATAAAAACGTTTAATGCCCGCCTGTTTTATCGTGAGTGCTTACAAGATTCTGCTTGGCCATTTTCTTGGCAAGAAGAGCGAGCTTACTTACAAGAAGCTCTGAATGAACTTCCTCACTTAAGACTTGCCAGTGACGATGACTTTATTTATTTTTTTGCCGCTCCCGACTCCGCAGAATTTTCTTTGCAGGGGACGTGGGTGGCCAAAGAGATTATTGGGCATGCTGAGATTATGGGAGAGGAGGAATTTGCTCTTTACGACTTAGATCAAGGGAGTGTTTATTCTATGCCTCTAAATTTAGAAATGCAGGAAGAGCCAGATCTGTTAACAGTCATAAAAATAAAAGAAAAATATCAAGAACTGGCCACTTGGTTAGAAAAAGAAAAGATAAGTTATTCGTCTACATGGCGAATTGTTATGCAAAGAAGGGTAAAGGAGAATCGACTTTTTTGTGATTTCTTTTTACAAATTTTTGAGTGAAGATTGCCGATTGTAAAAGTTCAGTGTAACGTCAAGGAATTGAAAGATTAACGACTTATAGATGGGGGGTATTTTATTTCTACTGGTAAAGAGGTTCCAAAAAAAAATCATGGACCACGCATTAACGAGCAAATTCGAGTTCCTCAAGTTAGAATGATTGGAGATGATGGCACTCAGTATGGTGTCATTAGTATGTTGGATGCGAGGCGTATCGCAATGGATGCGGCTTTAGATCTCATTGAAGTCTCTCCCAATGCTAATCCACCAGTTGTAAAACTTATGGATTATGGAAAATATAAATATCAATTACAGAAAAAAGAAAGTGAGGCCAAGAAAAAACAGGCCGTTATTCAAGTCAAAGAAATAAAATTTCGTCCTAATATTGAAAAGCATGATTTAGAAGTTAAGCTTAAAAAGGCTAAAGAATTTCTGGATGAAGGGGACAAAATTAAGATGCTTATGCAATTTCGTGGGCGTGAAATGGCCCATTCAGACCTAGGAATGGCAAAATTTAAGGAAATTATTAAAGAAGTGGTGGCCCTCGGGGGAATTATTGAGTCAAATGCCAAAATGATGGGAAATCGGGTTATTGCGATGATTGGTTCTAGCAAGAAAAAATAGTTATTCCGTACTTGCTCCTTTCAAGGACTTATGCTAAAACACCCTTTCATTTAATATTGATGAATTAGAATTAGGAGATATTTTCATGCCTAAAATGAAAACAAAAAGATCAGCCGCTAAGCGTTTTAAAGTAACAGCTTCGGGAAAAGTAAAAATTAAACACCCAGGTCTTCGTCACCTTTTGACTAAGAAAAGTGCTAATGCCAATCGTAATAAAAGAAAAACAGGTTATGTACATGGGTCAGACGTTATTTTGGTGAAGGCAGCCCTTCCCTATGCATTTTAGTTTTTTATTTATTTAAGGAGAGTATATGCCAAGAGCTAGAGGCGGGTTTAAATCACGCCGCCGCCGTAACAAAATTTTTAAATTGGCCAAAGGTTTTCACTTTGACCGTCGTACTAAATTTAGACATGCCGCAACTACAGTTGTTAAGGCATTACACCAAGCCTTTGAAGGTCGTCGCTTATTTAAAAGAGATCGTAGATCACTTTGGATTATCAGAATCAATGCGGCAGTTAGAACTCTAGGAAGTAATTATTCTGGTTTTATGAACGCTCTTAAAAATAAGAATGTTCTTCTTAACAGAAAAATGCTTTCAGAGATGGCTATTCGTGATTTTGATGGGTTTAAAGCATTATACAACGCATCAAAAAAATAAGAATTTCTTTTCTTAAACAAATTTTTTCTATTTAACAGCACATCCTATTGTTTTTTGGTAGCACAAAATTCTAATGTCTGCTAACCTATTGATATATCTAACGATAAAAATATCGTTATTTATGCCATTTGAGGAGGCATTTTTCTATGAGCATTACCAAAGCAGACATTGTAGAAAAAATTTATAAGGATGCAGGTTATTCCAAAAAAGAAGCCGCTGAAATGGTGGATCTTCTTTTTAAAGTCATTAAGGATACTTTATCTCGTGGAGAAAAAGTCAAAATTTCTGGTTTTGGCAATTTTTCTATTCGAGATAAAAAAAATAGAGTGGGAAGAAATCCTCAGACAGGTGAGGCCATGGAAATATCTGCAAGACGTGTTTTAACCTTCAAGCCTTCACAAGTTTTGAAAGAAGATATCACTTCTCGTTATGGTCATAGACTTTCTGAAGACGGAAGTGAAAATACAGCACTTCCAGCCAAAGAAGGAGTGCCTAAGGCCTTAAGCAGTCACTATGATGAATCTATGGATAAACATGATGATCATGATGAACATGACGATCATGATGATATGGAATAATTTTTTACATTTTTTGTTTCAAGGAGTGAGACATGGATATGAATTTACCGCTTCCCCCTAAATCCCATTTTAAAGTTGAAGAAGTTTGCGAACATACGGGAGTTAAACCTTACGTTCTTCGTTTTTGGGAGACAGAATTTTCACAACTAACTCCGATGGTGGGTTCTTCAGGGCAAAAGCTTTATACCCATGAAGATATCGATACTGTTTTAAAAATTAAAAAATTACTTTTTGATGAGAAACTTACTATTGAACTTGCTAAAGGGAAGTTGCAAGGAAATATCACCGTAGTTCAAGAAGTTGCCACACTGGTGGTTCCTTTAACACCTAGGGAAGCTCATGTTCAATTTGAAGAAGATAAGGGAGAAGAAATACATTTAGCTCCTGTCACAGAAATTGTTTTGCCGACACCTCCCGTTAATAATGAAAGACTTCTGATGTTGGAAAATACTTTAAAAATAGTAAAAGAAAGATTACAAGAAAATATTCAGAGGATAGAACGCACTAAGAGTCGTTATCACTGGTAATTTTAGAGCGTAGAGGGAAAGAAACTATTACATAGTTTTAGAGTTTCAAAGAGAGTATTTTTCTGTAGAGATGCTTGAAGAGAAGAGAACAACTTTTGACTACTTTGTAGATTTTTCTCAGGAAAACGAACAAAGGTATTTTTAAAATTTTCTTTTTCCGTTGATTTTTCTTGTCTATCATCCAAAAGCTGAAAAAGAATTCCTAATTCACTTCCTAATTTAAAAAGAGTTTTAAAAAGAGGTTTGGGAGAGTCACTTAGAATAAAACTTCCAAGGAGTGCCGCTTGCATAAGCCTAGACGTTTTTAGTTCGTGGATACGCAAGATTTCTGCAAAAGATATTTTACTTTGTACTTCCATATCTGCTATTTGCCCACCCACAATCCCCTTAGGCCCCAAACACCATGTGACTATTTTTAAAAGCTTAGAAAGATTGTGAGAGCTCATGCGGGCCAAGAGATTGTATGCTCCTGTTTGCAGACCATCTCCTATGAGGAGAGCCTGTGCCTCTCCAAATTTTTTATGAGTACTGGGCTTTCCACGACGGAAATCATCATTGTCCATGCAAGGTAGGTCATCGTGAATCAACGTGTAGGCGTGAGTTATCTCAATAAAGGAGGCAAAAAGTTTTTGGTCGTTATTTATTTTTCCACTTAAATCTTGAGCTAGAGCATAGATAAGTTTAGCTCTAAAGAGTTTTCCACAAGGAAAAAGAGGATAGTGATAGTTTAAGCCATGAATGCCTACAACAGATTCAAGGTCTTTTTCTAAATTTTGTTCAATTTCTACATTCCAAGTCATGCAGGTCATTGTCCTATAGGGAGGGGATTTGCAACTGTTCCAGAGAGTTTAATTTGATAGAGACCATTTTGCTGGGGAAATTGATTTAAAACCAGTTGCAGAATAGATATTTGTTCAATCAGATTTTGATCTAGTCCTAATTCTCCTTGCAGATCAAGTCTAGAATTGGCAAAAGATTTTTGATCCATAAGCAGGCTACCATTTAAATTGATACGAACAGGAGATATTTCTCCTCCTAAAATAAAACTTTCTAGTTTTATGCGGGTTCCACCATTGATCCGTGCTTTCAAGGCCAAATTCCCAAGAGGGATAGCAGGGATTTGTAGTCCTGCTATATTTTGAGCATCCATAAGTAAGCTATCAGATTTTGCAAATAAGATTCCATCTTCTGCAATATTATCCTTAAGAGAAATTTGAGCATCAATGATAATTTTACCTTTTAATTTTAACTCGGGAAGAACAGCAGGCAAAATATCAGAAGGCTCCAACCTAGAGTTTTCAATATCAATAGTTGTATTGCTAGGAGTGATCTTTATTAAAGCATTAATAACACTTGCTTCTAAATGCGCTTCTACCCGAGTACTTAAGCTGGGTGGAAAAGGAGAGAGTCCTTTTAATTTAGCTTGAGCCGAATTAATAATAAGGTATTTGTCAGGTCGTCCAAAACATTTTCCTGATACGGTTATATTTTTTAAATGCAGTGTTAAAAATTGTAGTTCTAATTTTTCATAAGAAATAGGGCATTGGGGATTATCTAACTGCTTATGTAAAAGAGCATCTAATTGGTCTTCCCAAGAAATATTAAAAAGAATGGCAAAAATTAAAAGAAAAAAACCTAGAACAAACCATTTGAAGCGAGACTTCTTGGAAGGCTCATAATCAAAGCTACTGAGTTCATTTTCTTTAAGTGAAGGTTGGGGATCATTCATTTGATATTAATATCCTTATAGAAATTAACAATTTTAAAATAGCCGACTAAAAGTTTACTTTCGTTGTCACGACGAATTAATGTAGAGGAAATACGCAAAGAAGGATTTTGGCCCAAAAGATTCTGAATGAGAGAGGTTAATTCTTGGGTAGAAAGTTCACTAAACTGTACCTTAACTTCTGATCTAAAAATATCATTAAGTTTGTCAGAGTTAAAATTATCCAATTTGAATTTAGAGGCATCAATTTGTAATTGGCCCGTATGTTCTGTTATTTTAGCTTCAAAGGCTTGTATGGTGGAAAGAGGAGTCGCATAGAGAATTTGTTTTTCCATTTCACTAATTTGTTTAGAGATATTTCCAATATAATTAGCTGTCTCTAGAACTTCTTTTTTTAAATTAAAGTCAGTGCGTAAAGCATAGTTGGTACGGATAAAAAGAAAACAAATAAGGAGAGGGAGGGAAAAGAGGATCGCTGTCATAATGTATGATAAAAGCGTCCGAGTTTTTTCATCTAACCCAGATATTTTATCTTGAATCTTAATAAAGAAAGGACCTTCTTTTAATTTATCTAAAAGACGAAAAAGAGAGCTATCAATTTTATAAAGAAAGGAATTTTTAGGAGCTGACATTATATTTCCTCATGATAACTGATCTCTATTTGTAAGGGATTTTCTAATGATTTTACAGAAATATTTTTAAGACCCAGTGTCGCAATAGATATTTTAAATTGTTCGGCAGATCTTTTATCAAAAGCTTCAAAGATAGCGGAGATGGCACCTTCACTATTTTCATACTGTAAGAGCATTCCCATTTGTTTAGGGTCAATGCTTTGGCTTAAGCGACTCAAAAAATCAAAAGCATTGACTCTGGAATGCTTATCGATAAGGAGCATTTTATCTATGAGCGCCTTTTTCTTTTTATTTAAGGTAGATAGAATCTCTTTGGGTTTTGTTTCAAATTTTTTACTAGCAGTCGGAGGAAGTTCTAAAATAGTATTTTTTAAAATATTCTTAGACCTAGAATGTAATTCTTTTGTTTTATTGGAGAGGACTATATTTTCTATAAAAAGTGCAAGGACCACTAGAGCCGTAATAAAAAGAACACGCAGTCCTATGAAGGAAGCAGAGTGGATAGGAATTCCTTCTCCATGGACATCAGCAAAATCTCCATTATTAAAATTAGTCCTCGCAATCTTAGAAGCGCAGTTTCGCACCATAAGATTAGCATTATTAAAACGTGTTTTTTTACTTATATCAAAATCATGAGTACTACGATTCAAACTCATAGGATCAAAAGTGTCTAATGTGAGGACAGGAATATTCCAATAAGAAGAAAAAAACATTTCACAATTTTTTAAAGCAGAGGTTCCACCTGTCAGATAAACTTTCTCAATGGTTTTCCCTGTTTGCAAACGAAACCCTAATTCCCATCTCGCAAAATCATCCATAAAAGGAGAAAGAGTGCGTTCCATAAGTTTGGCAAACTGTGCTTGTTCTGTAGAAGCATTGTGATATTGAGAAGAGGTCAGAAGGAATGCATTTTTATGCTTAAAGGCTTGGGCCTCTCGCAGAGAGATGTTATAGGTTTTAGAAATAACTTCATCTAAATGTTTACCTGCAATAGGAGAGCTATTGTGGGATATAAACTTCATTCCATCAAAAAAATAGCTTTTAGTATTTTCATGTCCCATATCTAAGATACAAAAAGCTTCTTCTTTGCGATCATCTAGGGCGTATTGTAAGCAGAGGAAAATCTCACTTGTAAAATAATGAGGGGTCACATGAGATTTTGTAAATTCTGCATGGATACGAGCAAATTCTTCTTTGGGTAGCAGTGAAACAATCGCAACTGTTTGATCACCTTCAGCTTCTAAGAGCACAGAGGCAAGTTGAATTTGATCAATAGCATAGGGAATATTTTCTTCTAACTGAAAAGGGATCATCATTTCAGCTTTTCTTTTATGCTTAGTGGGAAGTACCAGTTTTCTAGTTGTAAGAATTCCTTGATTAATTTGGGCAATAGAAATAACGTCTTTTTTTACACCTTGCAGATAAGTCTTAATGATTTGAATTTGTAATTCTTCTAACGAAAGACTATCGCCAAATTGTTTGCGAGCTTCATCAATTAAAACTTCACCTAAATGATGATGAACAGCACTTCTTTTATCTGCAGAAGATTCAATAAATTTAACGGAATAAGTTCCAATATCAATAGCGATAATATCCATGGCTTTATGGTAAACAAAAGCATCATAAATTACGAGTGAAATTTATGAGATTATGACCTCTCGAATCCGTGGTTCTCCCAAGATGGTAGGCTCTTTTTTAGGTTCAGGGGGAGGCGGAGGTGTTGGAGGTGTCGTATTACTAGGATTGTTTTGACTAGTCGAGTTAGTTGGTGCGGGAGGTGGGGCACTTTTGGGAGGGAGGGTTACAGGTAAAAGGATATAGGCCGTGAGTGTATAGCTGGCCCTATGATAATTTCCCGTGGAAACTACTTTAAAAAGAGAGCCTGTATTTTCAAACTGAATTCCTAAATCTTCCAAAGTCTTAAAACGTAGGTTAAATTCATCTTCAGGAATAAGTCGTTCTAACTCCACAAAGTAGGCCTTAAGATCTTCAGGGGTGCTGACAGTATGAGGGTCTTCCTCGTCGTCACGATATTTAAAAAAAGCTTTTTTTTGTTCTTCATTCAGCTTAGGAAAGATCATAGATAAAAGATTCATGGTAAGTTTATTAATTTCAATGATGTTGTAAGAATGAATGGTGAAATCATTTTCAATAAGCTCAATAATTTCATCGTCCCATCCAGGGATAAGAGAAAGCTCTGAAAAAGAAGTTAAAGGCCCATATTTGGGAGTAATGTTTTTTTGAGAAAAGATACTCATAGCTTCTGCTTTGGAGGCATCGTCGTAGCTATCATTTTCACTAATAAAATATTTAAGCCGACCTATAAGTGTTTCAGCACTAAGGCTTACATATTTGTCATTAAACTCTTCACTTTCACTTTTTCTTTTTTCTAAAGCATAATTGAGGAGAGTAGTAAACTCTTGTTCCAAGCTGGGTTCATTGGGATTAGGAGGATTATTTTCATCAGGCGCCTTAGGAAAAGCTCTTAGAAGATTTAAATTAAGCCGACCTGAAATGTTGGAAATATTCAGTTGAATTTCTCCTGGTAAAATAGCTGATTTCTTAAATTCCTCCAGTGCAGTTCTTTGTAAGACATTCATTTCAGGTAAAACGGGGAGGGGGTAAATAAAAGGAAAATTCCATAATTCATCGAGGATGTTGATAGGAACATTTTTTTTTAAGTTTTCATTTTTTTGAATAAGATTATAAGCTTCTTTATAAATACGCAGGCGTGCTACGGCAATCTTAAGCCCTGATTCAGCATTAAGTCGTGCTTGAGTGCGATCTTGAGTATTACGAGCTTTTAATTTATTAATCCACATTTCAATCGTAAAATCAGATATAAGGGCCGTGAGTAAAGCTATGGCAGAAAGGACAATGATTAAGGCAAAGCCAGAAGACTCTTTTTTCATGGGGTATTTCCTCCTGCAGGGATAGCGGGATTTTCATCGGCGAGAGGATTTTCATTGGTAGTATTATTATTCTGAGGGACGTTCATATTTTGTTTCCTTCCACCAGTCGCAGGAATAAAAGAGGCCCAAGTCGGACGAAAAATACTTGTGATATCTTCTAAAATTCCACGGCTGTTACGCCACTTAAGTTGCACCTTAACTGCTTTGATAAGTATTTGTTCCTCATCACCATTAATTTCTTTTAAAGCAGAAAATCTTTGCGAAGCTTCATTCCAAAAAGAAAACTCTAATTCTTCCACAGAGGTTAAAATAATATGAGATTTACTTTCCTCTAAACTATTTTCATTAAAGGTATAAGGATCATGAGGAACAAAAAAACGCACTAAATTATATTTGCCGCGCAAGGGATTTTTATCCATTTCATCGGAGCTAGCTTCTTGCAGGGTGTACTTAATCCACGCAAAGGAAGCTTCCAGTGCGTCTGTTTTTTTTCTGCGATTACTAGAGGCAAGAAACTCAAAAGAGTTTTTATTTTCATGTATAGGAACGGCGACGGGAATACTAGTACGAGAAATATAAGGATAATGTTTCCCACGAGGAATAGCAGGATTTCTGTTGGTCCCAAAAGAAGTAAAGAAGAGAGGACTATAGTATTGAGAAATATCCCAATCAAGTCTTGCGAGGGCTGTTTGAATTTGTAAAAACTCAGTATCATCTTCCACTATATTTTTTTTAGTTCTAAAACCAGAATTAGTGGCCTGAATCACTGCGACCATAATGAAACTGAGGAGCATAATAGCAATCAGCAGTTCCAAAAGAGAAAAGCCTTTAGAGTTTGAGTTCAATGGGTGCCTCACTGTCACTTAACCAAGTTGTTAAGGAATAACTTGCTCCATTTTTTTTATTACGGGCAGTTACCATAAGTTGCCAAATCATATTCTCAATATTGTTTTTAATTTGTCCTAAAACTTTGGCCTGTAATCCACTATTGGGATCAGTTCCTTCTCCTTCTTTTTCCTGCTGTGCCGCTAATAAAGTGGCAAAATCTGGGAGAATCATTTTTTTATATTCCACTTTAAGTTCGTAATTTTCCATTCCTTCCCCTTCTACTGCCATTGTTTCGGCACTTAAGGTGAGCGTACTCGTAAGGGTGGGGGCGGATGCAACAATTTCATTTAACTTTCGATCGCATAAAGAATAAAGAATCGTTTCTTGACGGATTTTTTTAGAGTCAGAAATATTATAACCTTGAGTAGCATAATAAACTCCGATAAAAATTCCAAAGAGCGTTAAGCTCATCATAACTTCTAGCAGAGTAAAACCTTGCTCATTTTTTTGTATTATATTTGTCCTTTCCATTTTTTATATAAATCCTCGGCAAGTTCCTTATGGTTAGCTCCTATCTCATCTAAATTTGTTCCCATGGGAAAAAGTTTATGTTGCATTTTATCAGAATAGGGTAAAACTTCAAAGCTTACTAATTCATGAGTGGTGGCAAAAAGAATAAGGGCGCTATCTTTCTCTCCTGTAGGATAAAAATAAAGAGAAATATCTTCAGTTGATACAAGTCTATTTTCTACTTCAGTGGAAATGCCTAAAATTTTAACATCTGAGTGAAAAACGGTTTCAAATTTTTCATAATCAGGAATTTTAGAAAAATTTTGATTAAACTTTTCTAAAATTTTTTCTTTTTGTTGTTTCTCTGCAAGGCTTCCCTCTGCTGAAGTCGTTTGGGGACGAATAATGTGATTAGGAGCAGTGGCATATTCAATGACGAAGGAGCTAGGCTCTTTACTTAATTGAAAATGCAAGCGAACTAAAGTATTACGCAAGACCGATTCATTGGTGGCCACACGCACGCCTCGACGTAAAATATCTAAGCTAGAAAGGATACGCTGGTGCTCTCTATTTTCTTTGCGCCATGGAATAGCACTGAGAATAAAGCTCAGCAAAAGCAGGGTAACAATAATTTCAAAAAGTGTGAAACCCTGCTGTGTTTTTTTCATTCCAATAATTAAAGATCAGTACTGCGAATGTCGGCATCAAATTTTTCGCCGCCTTCTTCACCATCTTTTCCATAAGAAATAATGACAAATGTTTTTCCATCTGATTCATAGGCATAGTCATTCCCCCATGGATCAAGAGGAACTTTTCCTTCTTTACTACGAGAAGAATCTAGATATCCACCCATGGAATAATTCGCACATTCGGGGCCTTGTGTAGATTTTTCAACAAGTGCCATAAGACCTTGCTCTGTCGTTGGAAACTGATTACAGTCTCTGTCATAATTTTTCAAAAGATCTTCAAATGATTTAATTTGAATTTTTGCAGAACTGATACGACCTTCTTGTAATTTATTAGAAAGATTTGTTCCCACAAATCCAATAACTACACCCATAAGTGTTAAAACGATCAAGATTTCCATTAAGCTGAAGCCAGCACTACCTAATTTTTTTAATTCATTTATCATAAGGACTCCTTTGAAATAGATAGGGAATTTTAGCGTACATTGTTTAATTCCATCAAGGGAACGATAACAGAAAATACCACAAAACCTACAATTCCTCCCATAAAAAGGAGCATAATAGGTTCTAAGAGAGAGGTAAGACCACTGAGCTGTGCTTCCACTTGATCGCCATAGTTACGAGAAACAATTTCTAGCATGGGTTCAAGTTCTCCTGACTGTTCCCCTAAACGAATCATGTGAGTCACCATAGGAGGGAAGTGTCCACTTTGGGCCAAGGGAGTTGTAAGTGTTTTTCCTTCTGAAACATTAATTTTAGCTTTCTCAATAGCATCTTTCATATGCACATTACTAATAAGATTTTTGACGATATTCATAGAACTTAAAATAGGCACTCCTGCGTTAAGTAACGTTGCGAGTGTGGAACAAAAAAGATTAATATTGGCCATCTTGATGATATTCCCAAAGACAGGAAGTTTTAATTGCCACGCATCGAAGCGACTTTTTCCTGATTCTGTTTTTATATATTTTTTGGCCATAAAGAAAAAAACAACAAAACCTATAATGACAATATACCAGTAATCCACAAGGAAATTAGAAATAGCGATACATATTTTAGTTTGTAAAGGGAGCTCTTTGTCCATGCCTGAAAGTAAGGACGCAATTTGAGGAATAACTTTAACAAAAATAATTCCAATCATGAGAAAAGATGTGAGCATCATAATGATAGGGTAGGTTAGAGCACTTTTTAATTTTGTTTTAAGACGATTTTGTGACTCAGTAAAATCAGCTAAGCGTAAGAGTACAATTTCTAATGTCCCCGAGGCCTCACCTGCTTCCACCATACTGACATAGATATTATCAAAAATTTTAGGATAATCCGCAAAGGCCTTGGATAAGGCACTTCCTTCATTTACTTTGGTCTTAATTTCTCCCAAAACCATACGGAGTTCGGGATGATCTACTTGTTCCGAAAGAGCGTTAAGAGCTTCTACTAACTGAATTTTAGCACGAATAAGAGTAGAGAACTGTCTGGTCATCAGAGCTAAATCTTGGATTTTGATTCCTGAACGAAATAGTTTTGAAGATGATTTTTTGTCGGTAGACATTTCGGCAATTTCTAAAATCATAATTCCTAAGGCCCGTACTTTTTGTTTAGCTAGAGGCATACTATCGCTATGAATAGTGGCACTCACTTCTTTGCCTAATTTGTTAAGACCTTTATATTGATAAACAGGCA
>JAGOVR010000148.1 GCA_018060635.1 Bacteriovoracaceae bacterium | reverse complement strand
GGCCTGAACAGTGTAGGAACCTGTGGAAGAAAAAACACACACATCAAAATAATAAGTTCCTGGAACACTATTAACAGAGCCAAAAAGAATGTCTTCAAAACCTGAAATTTGCACTCCACTTACCTTACTTATACTTATTGTTGACGTCGTAGAGGATGTCGTCCCTACACTTCCATCTCCAGCGTATATTTTTCCTGCCAAAAGAATGCACACCACGAGGGGGAAAAACAAAGGTTTTTTAAAAATTATCCAAAGCATTCTTATAATTTACCATAAAGTCTGATTTAGTAGAAAAATAATAACTTACAGAAGTTAAATAACCCAGAAATTGACTCTTAGACTATTTTAATGGGCAGTATTTTTTAGATAAAAGGAAGTCCTAACTTAATAAAGGTTAGGACTTCCTCATTATTTTTAGGTTCCTTCAATATAACTACGAACTTTATAATCTTTCACGGCCCACAAAAACACAAAAGAAAGTCCAAACATCATCATGGCAAAGAAATTAAAAAACTGCCAGCCTTCTCCAAAGACATTAAGCTGGGCAATAATTCCTGTGAACATATTTCCAATAACAACTGTTAAAAACCATAAGCTCATCACCATAGACTTGAGAGCTCTTGGTGCTTGGGTATAAGCAAACTCTAGACCTGAAATAGAAATAAGAATTTCACCCACAGCTAAAAAAGAATGTCCTAACGCTTGCCAACCAATACTCACAGCTTGTCCATGATCTAGCATATACTGAGCAATGGTTACGGCCGCAAAAGAGAGAGAGGTAATAAACATTCCAAACTTCATTTTATTCAACGGCGTTACATTAAAGCCCATACGTGTAAATGCAGGATAAATAAAGATATTAAAAACAGGAACCAAACTTAAAATCAAAATAGGATTGAGTGCGGCAACTTGCGAAGGTAAAAGTTCAAATCCAAAAACGTGTAAATCCATCTTCTGTGCTTGAATAACCCATGAAGAGCCATGCTGTTCAAAAAGGGCCCAAAAAATGGAAATGAGAAGAAAAGGTTTGCTCACATCTAAAACTGATTTAACTCCTTCAATTTGCTCTTTAGGATGAAAAGGAAGAGCGCAATCTAAAAAGTGTTCACCTTTCTTCTTATTTTTTAAATTTTTAAGAGCAGTAAAAATAATTTTAGAAGGACTATGTGGATTTTTTCCTGAAGGTGGAACGTGTACAAAATATTTTCTGCCTAACCAGAAAATAAACGTAGCAATGGCCATAAGAACCCCTGGAATCCCAAAAGCTACTTTAGGCCCAAATTTAGGCAAGGTAATAGGTGTTAGCGCTGTTGAAGCAAAAGCCCCTAAGTTAATCATCCAATACCACAAATCAAAAAGCTTCGCGATAAGGGCTTCTTTTCCTTTTCCAATTTGATCTCCTGCATGAGCGGAAGCACAAGGTTTTATCCCCCCTGCTCCAAAGGCAATCAGACCTAATCCCCAATAAAGTCCCATTTCATTTTCCCAAAGAGCTAAAACTAAATGTCCTAAGCAATAAACAATAGATAAACGAATAATTGTTTTATATTTTCCCCAATAACGATCCGCTAAGTATCCCCCAATAAAAGTACAAAGATAATTTGCACTAATAAAGTAGTGATAAATAGAAACAGCTTTAGTTTCTGCAAAAAGTAAGTACTGCACCATGAATACGACAAGAATTGAGCGCATTCCATAGTAGCTGTAACGCTCAGCCGCTTCATTGGCCACAATGTATTTAATCTGGTGGGGAAATTTGAGCTTGGCAGATGTCGTCGCAGATACCGTCATAGATAAACTCCTTCAAGTAAGTTAGGACTTAAAAAAACAATTTTAAAACTATAGATAACTTTTCTAACAAAATCCAAATAAATGTGAAAACTGTTGGCATGGAGCGTCTAAAAGAGTATTTAATCCTTATGCAAAAAAATACACTTGCCCCTCTTTATAATTTTTTGAAGTCTTACCAAGATCCTCCTCTTGCGGAAGCTTCTTTTAATCCTCACCTCAGTGGAGAGGCCCATGACTTAGAAACTGTCTTAGCTTCTGCTGAAAAATTTTTAAGCTTAAGCGTGAACACACATTCTTCTCATTTTTTTAATCAACTTTACGCAGGACCTCATCCTTTGGGAGTACTCGGAGATCTGCTTGCAAGCCTTAATAATTCCACCATGGCCACACAAGAAATGTCCCCTCTTGCTAGCCAAATGGAAAAGGCCCTCATAACAAAAATTGCTCAAATGATTGGCTGGACAACAACTGACGGGATTATGACAGCAGGTGGAAGTCAGGCCAACCTTCTCGCTTTTTTATGTGCCCAGCAATGCCAAAATCCTCAATTTAAAACTGAAGGTCGACAAAAAAACAACCTTAAAATATTTATTTCTGAATCAGCTCATTACTCTTTTGAAAAAGCGGCTATTACGGTGGGATTGGGCACTGGCTCTCTCATAAAAATTGCGGTTAATCATGCAGGACAAATGGATACGGCTCTTCTAAAGAAAGAAATTGAAAACTCTTATGCCCGTGGAGAAACGCCTCTTATGATTGTGGCAACTTCTGGAACTACTGTCAGAGGAGCTTTCGATCCTTTAGATGACATTGCAAAAGTGGCCCATTCTTTTGATCTCTGGTTTCATATAGATGCTTGTTACGGTGGTGGTCTTTTTTTTGTAAAAGACAAGTACCCTTGGTTTGTAGGAATGGAAAAGGCCCAATCTATGAGTTGGGATGCACACAAACTTTTAGGAATGCCTCTCACTTGTTCCTTTTTTCTCACCTCTCATCCTAACATCCTTACTCAAACACTGGATTGTGAGGGCGGCCGTGACTATCTTTTTCACGAAGACCATGGGAAAGAAGAAGATTTAGGAAGAAAGTCACTGGCGTGTGCTCGTCGCATGGATTCTCTAAAGCTCTGGCTAACATGGATGCATCTAGGAGATAAGGGATTTCAAAAGCTTATTGATCAAAAATTATCTCTTGCGAAATATGCTGAAGAAAAAATACTCACCACACCTGAATTAGAACTGGTTTATCCCCTTGCCTCTCTTAATTTGTGTTTTCGCTATAAGAAAAATCAGACTGCCACTTTTCTTTTGAATGTACGACAAAAACTAAAAGAGGAACATGGAATTTTTCTTAACTATGCTCAAGATAAGCAAGGTCTTTTTTTTCGCTTAGTTCTGATTAATCCCAAAACAACTCCAAAAGATATCGATCATTTATTACAGAAAATATTATCTTATTTGTCTTTTTAGTTTATGCTTTAAGAGTTTCATATCTAT
>JAGOVR010000039.1 GCA_018060635.1 Bacteriovoracaceae bacterium | reverse complement strand
GAATAAATACCTAAGTCCTCTGGTAATTTTTCAACTACAAGTCCCGAATCATCCGCCATACAGGGTTTTTTAAATTTTTGATAATAAGCTTGAGCCTTAATCAGAGCATTTTCCTCAAAACTTTTTCCTGATTCTTCAATATCTAACGAAACATCTGCAAGCTTTAATCTTAACGGAGAATCTTTAAACGCCTGTTGGAAGTCATGCATTTTATGTGCGTTACTAGAAGCAAATAAAAATTCTAACATTCTAAAACCCTATGCTGTTCAATGAAAATATCTTTTAAGGCTTTTTCTGCACAAGATAAAAGGTTTTGCATTTGTAACTTAGAGAATGGAGTTCCTTCTGCACAACCTTGAATCTCTACAAAGTCACCTTTTTCTGTCATGACAATATTCATATCTGTATGAGAACTGGAATCTTCTTCATAATTAAGATCAGCTAAAATTTCACCTTGAGCATTAATCCCAACACTCACTGCCGCTACAAAATATTTTAAAGGATTCTGAGTTATTTTTTTCTCTTTTAATAATTTTTCAATAGCCAAATGAAGGGCCACATAACCACCAGAAATGGAAGCGGTACGAGTGCCTCCATCTGCTACGAGAACATCACAATCTATGGTTAAACTTCTCTCTCCCAAAAGAGACATATCACAAGCTGAACGCAAAGTTCTGCCAATTAAGCGTTGAATTTCTTGTGTCCTGCCTGAAGGACCATTTTTTTCTCTTTTACTGCGAGTATGGGTAGCGCTGGGAAGCATCGAGTATTCGGCTGTCACCCAACCTTTACCACTTCCCTTTAAAAAAGGAGGAACTGATTCTTCCAGAGAAGCTGTTACATGAACTTTGGTATTACCAAATTCCACTATAACACTCCCTAAGGCGTAAGGATTCATATGAGGAGTCATGACCACTTTGCGAGCATGACTTCTTTTGACAAGAGATTCATTCATGGGCTATTTCCTAAAGAATGGTTTTTAAAAAAATTCATCTTAAAGAAATTCCTTCAACTCAGCAATATATGAAAGAATTTTTTCAGCAAACAAAGAATTTAGAATCTTTAATTGTCACTACTGATAAACAAACAAGGGGAAAAGGCAGAGGAGATCACACATGGGTGGATGGAAAAAACAATTTAGCTTTTACCTTTAGCTTAAAGCCGCACTCCGTCATCTCTTTAACCCCCTTAGAAATAGCCTGTCTTTTACATCAATTTTTAAGTGAAAAATTTAGTATGGATCTTACTCTGAAATGGCCTAACGATATTTTGATCCAAGGCCAGGGAAAGTGTGCAGGAATTCTTTTAGACTTTTATTCTGAAGATTGGGTTGGGGTAGGTATTGGAGTCAACTTGATAGTAGATCCTCTCTTTAAAAATCCTCTTTTTAAAACTCCCGCTAGTGCTCTCCTCACTTCAGAAAAAACAGGACTTCCTCCCCATTTTAAACAACAAATTCCTGAAGAATTTTTTAGCTTTGTTCTCTCTCATAGATTAAATACTCAGCCTCTTCTAAATTACTGGGAAAAGTATTGTGGCCACTCCCAAAAGAATGTCATCATTTACGAAGATGAAAATTCTTATATCCAAGGGATTTTTCAAGGAATAGGACCTCAAGGAGAAGCTCTTATTTTGAATGCAGAAGGAGAAATACAAAAGATCTTCTCTGGATCACTCACTGTCCGTATCTAAAACGCTTTTAGAAATTTTTTCTAATTCTTTTTGAATTAATTTTTCTGTAATTTGAGGTAAAATTTTCCAAGACATCTTTTCTGCATTTTCTTGCCAATATTCAGCAAAAAGCTTTTCTACCATAGGTTTTATTTGTGCCTTAATCAGCTCTTCAAAATCTCTATCTGGTTTAAGATACTCTTCACTTTTTTCTTCTTTTAAAAGAGCCTCCGCAGGGGTTTCAAATAAAACAGTGCGATCATCCTCACTTTCTTCCTCTATCTCTAAAAGAGAAGAGGGAATATGTTCTTCAAATGAAACATCTTCATCTTTCTCTAAAATATCTGGAACTGCCATATCCCAATCACTGAAAGAAGACTCATCTTCTTTTTTAGGAGAAGAAATAATAGGCTCTGGCATTTCTAAAGAATCTTCCGACTCATCTTTAGAAAACATCTGTGTATGCTGTGATTCTACAACCCAGTCTTCTACTTTCTCTTCTATATCTTTAATTGATTCTCTGCGCTTAGGTTCTTTTTTTAAAAGATTTTCACAGGTTTCAATCAAAAGTTCACTGTCCACAGGTTTAACCATTTTGGCATCTGCTTTGGACTGATAAAAAGCTCTTTCATCAATTTTATCAGAACTATTAAATAAAATAAGGATAGGCAGTTTAGAATATTTTTCTTTTAACTTAAGGCATAAATCATAGCCCGCAAGTTCTTTAGAAAAATGAAAACTTAAAATTAAAAGATCTGGAAGAGAACGCTCCAACATGGAATAAAGCTGATTCGAAGCAAAACAATTTTCTAATTCAAATGGCCCTTCGGAAAGAGATATTTGAACAATTTTCTGTGTCGTTAAGCTGTCATCTGCAAGTATAATTCTGGAAAGCATTAAAGCCTCTTTTTTTTCTTTAATCCTTCTATCCTACCCTTGAATTTACCTATGGGCAAACCAAAGCTTCTAATACTCTAAAAGAAGAACCGTTTGATTATCTAAATTTCCTCTCTCATTGGAAAGATCTAAAAGTTTTTTTACTTTTTGGTGGTGGGTCAGTTCACTATTTTTTAAAATATTGTCAATGTCATGTGCGTTTAACTTGGCATAAATTCCATCACTCAAAAGTAAAATTTGATCTCCCGCTAAAATCCTAATTTCTTTAGTTTGAACTTCTAATTCTTCAAAAAGTCCTAAGGCATTAGTAGGCAAAGTCATGCCTCTGGTCGCAGTATCCGCCATCAATAAAAACTGAGTTTCCTCTGAAAAAATCTTATGGACTCTACCTTGGCGATAAAAGTATGCTTCACAGTTTCCGACTGAAACAAGAGTCATAAGATTTTCTGCTTCTGAGACAATAATTCCACTGGCCCCAGCCCTTTCTAGCATTTCGTGCTGGTTATTATCCTGACAAAGCATATGATGAGCATACTGAGTAGCATTAACCAGTGCATTTCCTTCAATCAAATAACGCTGAGAAAAAAAGAAGGGCATGGTGGCTTCTTTGTCATGACTAGCATTTAAATAAAATTTTCTAATATTTTCTTTAACTTTGGCTACACAGACATCACCAAAACCTGCTCCTCCAAAACCATCCAAAATCATATAAAGTTTATTTTTAATATCAATGTCATAACTATCTTCATTAATATTAAGATAAGGTCCTTGATGTGTAAGTGCCGCATAACGCTTAAGTTTCATTTCTTAGTCTCCATACTCTTTCAGCTTCTCTGTCGCCTTAATATAATAAGAACTGTCCACAGGAGAAATTTGCTGAACTTCTTGAAACTTTTCTTTAGCATCTTGTAACAAATTAAGTGATTCTGCAATCAGTGCTTCACGAAATACTTTTTTAGATTTGCGATCTAAAAGCTGTCTGATGTCATTCATCTCCGTGATAGCTTCAGGATGATAAGGATCATGAATTAAAATATTCGCATAGGTTTCATAAGCACCTTTGAGATCTTGTCCTTCTCGTAAAGAACGAGCTTTTCCTAAAAGTGGTTCTACAATTCCTGATAATGAGTTCTTGGATTGAGAAAGCATCTCAGTTGCTTCTTTGACTAAATCTTCATCTAAATCCGAAAGTTTTAAAAAAGACTCTAATAAATTAATCGCCTGATACCATTCTTCTTTTAAATATTTAGTTTTAGCTGGAGCTAAAGCAGTTAACTGTCGTTTTCTATCTGCTTCTTTTTCTGCTTTCATCAGTGCTTTACGCTCTTCTTCCCTCTTCCATGCTTCTAAATCAATACGTAACTCTGATACATCTAAATTTTCTGGATCTAATTCTAAAATTTGATTAAATAATGATTCGGCAATAAGGACTTGTCGCTCTTTGACAGCTGATCTTGCTTTCTCTAACAAAACCATAATTTTTTCTTGGCGAATTTTTTGTTCTATTTTAGCTTTGCGCTCTTTTTCTAAAGCCTCTATTTGGACTAATCCTTGTTTAGATAAATCATAAATTTGTCGTGCTGTCTTATAATCAGCATCTAAAGAAAATACTTTCTCTAATTCAAAAATTGTTTCTTGATATTTACCTTGAGAAAAAAGCTCTTTAGCTAATAAATACGTCGATTCTAAAAAATCTAGTTCTTCTTTAGTATAATCTCTCTTTTGAACTTTGGTTTCTACGGTTTTTTCTTTCTCTGGTTCCTTCGTAAGACGATGTTCATTTTCTTTTTTAGGAGCTTGTACCACTGGTTTTTTCTCTGGATCTTCTCCTAACAAGATCCATAAGGCCATCAGTCCGACTCCTGCCATAAGAACTTTTTTTCTTTTTTCAGGATCTTTTAATATCCCTGCTAAAAAAGATTTCTTGGAAGGAGAAGCCTCTCCTACGTCCATTCCTGAAGAGGAGGAAGTATTATAATCTGGAGTATAAGCTTCATCTGGAACTTGTAAAAGATTATCTGATTCTGTTTTTAAAAGATCTGATTCAACTTCTACTTTAAATTCTGTAGAGCCAATTTTAAAAACATCTTGAGGAGAAAGATCACTTTTGTTAATTTTCTCGCCATTGAGAAAAGTCCCATTGGATGAATTAAGATCCTCTAAGGTACAACTCAACCGATCTAAATGCAGGACAGCGTGAATCGCAGAGACTTCTTTATCCTTGAGAATAATCTGACACTTTTCAGGATCTCTTCCGATAAAAACTTCTTTCTGCGCTATCTCATAACGGTCATAAGGTGCAAACTCTCCTGCAATCAAAAGGCGATAAGTGGCAAAACCTCTGGTTACTTTCGTGCTATCACTATCTGAGTCTGTAAAAGAAGAACTATCCTGTGAGGGAGTAAAAGCAAATTCTTCTTTTTGTTCTGAATCCAGAGCTGATTCAATATAATTTTCATTATTATCGCCCAAAATATCAAAACGAGTCCCTTCTGTTTTTGATTCTAAAGCATCTTGTGTAAAACTAGGCTCTTCTTCCCCTTGTGTCTGTGTTACAGAGCTTTCTAGTATTTCGTTAGTAGTATCACCTTGAACTTTAAACACAGTTTCTGTATTCGCAGAAATAGATTTTGATGAAGCTTTTACTGTACTATCCTCTATGAGAGTAATAAGAAAAGGAGGAATGCTAATAACATCTCCTGCTGACACTTCCTTACTTTGAATATGATGTCCATTGACCAGTAAAAAGCCAAATTGAGAATTATTACGAACAGTCCATGCTCCTTTAAATAAAACCATCTCTATATGATGACGAGAAATGCGAGGATCATCTAAAACCACATGACAATCTTCCGCTCTCCCAATAAAGAAACGGAGCGGCTTATGTTCTAAGGCAGATACTGCGGTTAAAACATAATCACCTAGAAACTGATTATTTTTAAAAACACTTAATTTCACCTTCTACTAACCCCATTAAAATTTCTAACTCTTTAATATTATCTAAAGCACTCTTATAACGCTCATCATTTGTATAATCTTTCAATAATCGAATAATAGAACAGTATGCTACCTTTGCCTCATCATATTTTAAGGCCTCTATATATTTTTTTGCCATAATAAACTTATCTTCAATAGACTGATCCAAGGCTTGCTTAGTCTTATTAAGGTAAAAAAGCCCTCTAGAATTACTAGGACTTAAAATAAGTGCCAGACTAAACTCATTGATAGCTCTAAAATAATTGCCTTCCCTATACTCGCGTAAACCTCTCTGAAAGATGGCATCTAATTTGGCCTGTAATTCTTTATCTTCTTTATATTTCTGCTCTAAGATTTTACTAGTAACATCATCTGAGCCTTTTTCTACAGTAATCTCAATTTCTTTCTTTTTTCGTTCTTGTGGAACTTCTTCCTCACTAAAAAAAAGATAACCTAAGAGAACAACTGCTAATACTAAAATTATTTTCTTCTTGGAAGAACTTGAATTTTCTGCAGGGAAAGGGGAGTTTTTTTGACGAAAAGCAATAGCTGAAGGAACTCCTTCTACTTCTACACTTCCAAATCTAAAAAAAGTATTCCCAATAAGAATTTTATCTCCCTCTCTTAAAAAAGATTCTCGCATTTTTTTATCATTAATAAAAATTCCATTTTGCGAATCCAAATCTCTTATCATGAAATCACCTTGTGACCGAGAGACTTCTGCGTGCTCCCTTGAAGCTTTAAGGTCTTTCAAGATAATATCTGCTTTCTGTGATCTGCCTAAGACAACCCTATCTCCTATTAAAAAATAAGCTTCTCCCTTTCCTTCTCCACTCAAACAGAATAAACAATAATGCACTCCAGGGGACTCTGGAGCTTGAAAGCTTTTTAAGACTAGGACATTTTGAGCCGCCATAAATTAACTTTCAGCGATAAATGTTATATAAAACGCTTTGGCAAAAGAATCTTTTCCTATTAAAGACACGACATTAATCCAATATTCTTTTCCTGAAATCTCATAGGAAGTTTTTTGATTTGCTCCTCCAGCATTGGCACACTGATCGCACAGATCAATAACCGTTGCGGCAAAACCTTGATCACGAGCTGTATCTAAAAGACTCATTTGTGCTGAAGCATTTTCTCTCAGACCCAACAAATCTTCTCCTTCTGTATTGATATAACGAATCAGCTTTTGAGAATCTAAGATAAGTACTGGCCCTTGAGAGCCTTGCATAAATCCATTTAATATCTGCAAATAACTATCATCACTTTCCAATTCTTGAAATTCACTCTTATCTTCACTTTGTAATTCTCGCATTCTTTGTAAAAGAGTATTAATGGTGTCTCTCAAAGGATTCATCTCTGCCATTAGATACTTCGTCGTAATTTCTTTCTTTCTTCCTCGCATAACTAAATCAATTTGATGACGAAGCTCATCTACAGGTCTAATTGTTAAAAAATAAATAATTCCAAAAAATAAAATAGCTACGATAGCTGAAGTGGTTAATGATTCTAAATAAGCCTTGGAATTATTGGCCGCCTCAATAGCCAAAGATCTAGGTGCAAAACGGATAGCAATAATCCCCACCACTTGTTCAAACCCTAATCTTACATCGTAAGCTTTAACAGCTTTAGCAATTCCAATCTCGCCTCCATCTAAAAACTTTTTTAATGTCTTGCTGGGATCATTATTTTTAATTAAAAAATAATCTCTAGCTTCAATAGAAAATGAATCATTAATATACTGATTAAGCTTTCCTATGGGTCGTACAATTCTTCCTTCTAGATCAAATAATTCATATCCAACCACCCCATCTTCTTGATCTAGGAAATTAGTATTTAACTGATCTAAATCTTTTCGCTCTAGAGCTCTAGCATTAAGACGAGCAATATCGTCTGCATAATGAGCACCTCTTTTAGCCATTTCAAAAAATAAAATCTTTTTGTTTTCATTTAGGACTGGGAAAATAGTAAGCGCAATAGTGGCAACAATAAAAATACTTAGGAGTAAACCAAAAATCATTTTCCACTCGTACTCTTCATTAAATCCATAAAAAATTGGCATGACTTTATAACGAAAAAAACTTAAAACTTTTCCTATAGGAGATGAAGATTTCTGGGGTTTATCTAAATCTAAGTTATCTAAATCCTCTTGGCTTTCGGTATTTTTTCTTGTCTCAGCTAACACTTGTTTATCAGATAAATGAACTAATTTAAAAATAACATTAGGAATCGCAATTTGATCTCCTGATTTAATTCCTATTTTTTTTACAATTTTCCCATTAACAAATGTCCCATTAGAACTTCCCATATCCTCTAAAAAAGTAGAATTTGCGTGTACTGTAATATTAATATGTTTTTTGGAAATACCTTCTAAATTTAGTTGATGATCACACATATCAGAGCGACCAATAATATTATCGCCTTCTTTTAAAAAAATTTCCGAGCCTTTTTTCTTTCCACCAATAATAACTAACTTAAACATTCCACCTCCCACTCTTCTTTTTCTTTAATATGAGCTGGAATAATACCTATAGGAAATTCTACTACTTTTTTTGCTTTAAAATAAAATAAAGTAAATCTCCATGGTTTTAAGTGATAAATGACTTTTACCACTCTATTATTTGCATCTAAAAAAATAACATCTAAAGGGAATAACATAAAGCAAGTATGAATAGACTGGCAGGGTTCAAGTAACAATCCCGTAGATGTTTTTTTTTGTCCCATCAGTCCTACTAAGCGTGCAAAAAAAGTATCAGCTTTACGGATAGGATATAACTTATGAGGATGTTGAATGTTTTTTAAAACATAATTCATCCTATTATACTCCTATGAATTGGAAAATAATGGGAGCCATAATAATAATAACAACAGCTGGTAATATCAGGAAAATCATAGGAAAGAGAATTTTGGTAGCCGCCGTAGCTCCTGCTTTTTCTGCTTCCGCTGAACGCTTTTGGCGAATTTCTACTGACAAATCTTTAAGAATAGGACCAATATTAGCTCCCACCGAATCAGCCGCAATTAAGGTAGCACAGAAAGAAGAAACAGGCAGAAGATCAATCCTCCATGCCATATTTCTTAAAGCTTCTGCTCTCGAAGAACCAATTTTAATTTCCTTTATCAAAGTTTCAAACTCTTCAACCAAGGAACTCTTAGGAGCTTTATCAATAACACGACTGATAGCGGCCATAAAATCTAAACCTGCTTCCACTGAGAGTGCCAACATATCCACCATAAAAGGCATATTGTGCAAAATATTTTGCTGACGTTTTTGTATTTTTCCCTTAATCCAGAAATCAGGGTAGAAAAAACCCACTACCGAAGTAATAGGAACAAGCCATAAAGACCAACTCTCTTCCAAAAATGTGCGAACCACTAAGAACATAACGGGGAAACCTAAAATAAGAAATAATTTAAAAGCGAAGAAATCATCTGAACTTAATTCTTTATACAAGCCTGAAGCCGCTAACTTTTGTTTGTATTTTTCTCTTATTTCTTTTTTATTTTTCATGGTACTAACCATGGGGCTCACATAACGTCTAAAAAAAGGTCTGGAATATTTTAAAACAAAACCAGCTGCTGCATTTTTATTATCACTTTGAACTTCTTCTAAAACTTCTGTTGTTTTATATTTCACTTCATCTACTAAAAAAATATTTGCAATGATAAAAACTGCAATCCCCATTAAAATAATCGAAGCATAAAAAAGCATAAAATCTCCCTCGCAAAATCTTCTTTTACTTTCTATTGTAACAAGAGATGGGAAATTTAACTTCTCTAGGCAAATTATTCAGGGAAGTCTGACTGTTTTACTTAGGTTTGAAGCTTTTGAGTTACTTCTTCTAATAGCTTTTGGGCAGAGGGGGTGCCCACCAGATCTTGCAATGAGCTCATATCAATGGGATTTATGTCTTTTAAATACTCATGTTTTAAACTTTGAATACGTTTAATCTTTTGAGATATCTCTAACTTTTCTTGCTGAACTGCTTCTAGAACAGCTTGATAGGCTAGTACTGTCTTTTCAAAAGTACGGTGAATCACTAAATCACAACCTGCTTGTAGGGCCTTAAGAGCGGCTTCACCAGTAGGAAAAAAATCTGCAATAGCTTTCATTTCCATATCATCTGTAACAATAGGACGATCATAAAAATCTAACTCATCTCTTAAAACTTGATAAGCTTTAGAGCTTAAACTACAAGGAAATTTATCATCTAAAGTTTCTACTAATAAATGCGCCATCATTATAGTAGAAACTTTACTACGAGCCGCTTTTATAAAAGGAGGAATCTCTTTTTGTAAAATTTCTTCCCAAGAAGTTTTTACAACTGGCAAATCAAAATGAGAATCATGTAAAGTTCCTCCATGACCAGGAAAATGTTTAGCACAAGCCATCACTCCTGCATTTTGTAATCCACGAATAGCTCCTGAAATAAAAGAGGAAACAGTCTCAGCGGTTGTACCAAAAGCTCTATCAGCAATAACTTTATTTTGAGGATTAATCAAAACATCACAACAGGGAGAAAAATCCATATTCACTCCCACCGCTTTAAGCTCACTTGCCATAATATGATGAACATCAAAAATAAGTTTAGGTGACTTTAGTGAAGCTAAGGCTAGCATCGAAGGAAAGTGAGTAAAATCTTTTTTAAATCTAAAAACTCTCCCTCCTTCATTATCCACTGATATAAACAAAGGTATTTCTTTATTTAGTTCTTGTATTGAATTATTAAGTGCGGCTAATTGTGTTGGAGACTCATAGTTATGAGAAAATAAAATAACTCCACCGATGTTTTTATCAGCTAAGAATATCTTCTCTTCTTCTGTTAAAACTAATCCTGAAATTCCTGTAATAAAAAGTTGACCAACATCTCTCACTTTTTCTCCCTACGAGTAATATTGAGTCCTTGGGAAATCCAAAACATATTAACCAAGTTAAAATCATTATCTAAATGATATAAAATAATTTGTCCTACAATTTCTAATTGATATGCAAAATAGTCTTGATCTGTTTTTCCTTCAAAACGAAAAACTGCGTCGGCAAAAACTTCTCCTGGAATGTTAAGATATTGATCTTGAAAAAAAGGATACCCGTCCCAAATGACTTTCACAAAAAGCTCTTGTGTATTATCTTTTTTTGCCCTCTCAAAAAATCCTGTATAGGCAACACACTCCACTAACTGAGAAAAATAACAATACGCCCCCGATCCTCTGGGAACTAAAATTTTCTCTGTCCCATTCCATTTTGCTTCAGGACTTTTAGTAGTTACCGAAAGTTCTTTATTTTTATTATTTAAAACTGAAGACGTTTGGTATTGTTTTCCTTCTAACCATACAATATGTTGGGAAGAAAGAGGACGCATACTAGGAATACGTTGTTTGGCTTTTTTAATATACCCTAAATCACTTATAGAAAGAGTTTTTTCTACTAGCTTTTGAGGAGCTACCAGCCCATATATTTCTGCTTTCAACTCAAACTGATTCGTATTTTTTTTATGCTCTAATGTTCGTCTTAAAATATAACTTCCTGAAGGATCCACAAAATCATACAGATAGACTGCCTTATCTAACTTCGCAGAATTCTTCTGAGAAGAAGAGCAGGCTGAAACAAAAACTGAACTTAATATAATTAAAAAATAAAAGTACATAGTTAAGAAAGCATCGTTACTTGCCTTAGCAGAGGAATTGATTCTAAGACAATGCCACAGCCTCTGACCACACAAGTAAGAGGATCTTCAGCGATAGAAACAGGAAGTCCTGTTTTTTCTTTTATTAAAATATCTAAGTTCGCAAGAAGGGCCCCTCCTCCTGCTAAAACAATTCCATTATCTACAATATCAGCGGCTAATTCTGGAGGTGTTTTCTCTAATGCAATTTTAACTGCCTCTACCACTTCTCCAACCGTATCAGCTAACGCTTCACGAATTTCATCTGAATTAATTTCAATGGTTTTAGGTGCTCCCGCAATGAGATCTCGCCCTTTCACTTCATAAGTTTTAACTTCATCATCAAATGGATAGGCATTACCTATAGCAATTTTAATTTGCTCGGCTGTTCTTTCTCCAATCAGTAAAGAATATTTTTTCTTAATATAGTAAGCAATGGCTTCATCAAATTTATCTCCAGCCACTCGCACTGATTTAGAATAAACAATTCCACCTAAAGAAATAACAGCGACCTCTGTTGTTCCTCCACCAATATCCACAATCATATTACCTGAGGGTTCTGTAATAGGAAGACCTGCCCCAATAGCGGCGGCCATGGGTTCTTCAATCAAATAAACTTCGCGCGCCCCTGCTTGCTCTGCAGACTCTTTGACGGCCCTTTTTTCTACTTGGGTAATCCCAAAAGGAATACAGATAATAATACGCGGCTTCACCATTTTATGACCACGCATAGATTTTTGAATAAAATATTTAAGCATGGCTTGCGTCACTTCAAAATCAGCAATCACTCCGTCTTTCATAGGACGAATAGCCTTAATGGAGCCTGGAGTACGACCTAGCATTTCTTTAGCTTCTTTTCCTACAGCTAAAACTTTTTGTGTTCCTCTCATTCCTTGATGAACTGCTACTACTGAAGGTTCATCCACAATAATGCCACGATCTTTAGCGTAAACTAGACAATTAGCTGTCCCTAAGTCGATAGCTAAATCATTTGAAAACAAATCTAGAAAAAACTTAAACATAAATATTCCTTTCCTTTATTTTTACCAACGGTAGTGTCTTATCACTTCCCCTCTTTCTGCAATATTACTCATAATCTCAATACCTAATTCTATAT